>JAAZFD010000108.1 GCA_012511925.1 Clostridiales bacterium | reverse complement strand
GACTTGCCCTGCTTTCACTTTTCTTTGGAGCAATAAGCGCAAGATATGCGGCAATCGCAAGCACAGGCTTTGCAAAAGGGTTAAGAAGCAAGGTGTTCAACAAGATTCAAGACTTTTCCTTTTCGAATATGGACAAGTTTTCTACCGCTTCCCTAATCACAAGGCTAACAAACGACACCACAAACATTCAAAATGTATTCCACATGACGATAAGAATAGGAATAAGAGCGCCTGTTCTGCTTGTGGTTGCAACTGTTTTGGCGATTACAATAAACGCAAAGCTCGCACTTATATTCGCTTTTGCTTTGCCTGTATTGGGAGTTTCGTTTGCGCTGTTGGCTTCTGTTGCTTTTCCACGATTCAAAAAGCTGCTTTCAAAGTATGATAATATGAACGCTGGAGTGCAGGAGAACCTCATAGGTATTCGTATCATTAAAGCATTCGTAAGCCAAAAGCGTGAAAAAGAGAACTTCTTCAAAAAGTCAGATGATGTGAAAAAGGCAGGCATCGCCGCAGAGCGTGTGCTTGTACTGATGCACCCAATTTCTATGCTTGTGCTATATGGGGTTACATTGGCAGTAGGCTATTTTGGCGGAACAATGCTTATGTCTGGCTCTATGACGGCAGGCGATTTCACAAGTTTTATTAGCTATATTGCACAGATTTTGATGTCGGTAATGATGATTTCATTTGCGCTGATACAAATGGTGCTATCAAGGGCTTCGGTTTCAAGAATTATAGAGGTTATTGACGAAGTGCCCGATATAACAGACGAAAACAACGACCCCTCTTTAACGGTTGCAGATGGCTCAATCGAATTTGAAAACGTTAGCTTCGCCTATGGTGAGGGCTTAGATGTATTAAGCGATATAAATTTGCACATTAAATCCGGTGAAACGGTTGGAATAATAGGCGGAACAGGCTCTGCAAAAAGCTCTTTGGTTCAGCTTATTCCAAGGCTTTACGATGTTAAAAGCGGCAGTATCAAGGTAGGCGGAGTAGATGTTAGGGATTACAAACTAAAAGCACTTCGCAACGAGGTTTCAATGGTGTTGCAAAAGAATGTGCTTTTTTCTGGCACAATCGAAGA
Source organism: Clostridiales bacterium (assembly GCA_012511925.1). GTDB lineage: Bacteria > Bacillota > Clostridia > Christensenellales > CAG-138 > DUPG01. The sequence goes on along the minus strand of JAAZFD010000108.1, from coordinate 2,472 downwards.
AAATCTACTCTGGGGCGATAAACACGCAACAATCGAGCAATTACAGGAAGCGGCAAAGATGGCTTCAGCGCACGACTTTATTATGAGCTTTCCCAATGGTTATCAAACCGATTTAGGGCAAGGCGGTGTAAACGTTTCGGGGGGTCAAAAGCAAAGGCTTACTATTGCAAGGGCGTTGCTGAAAAATCCTAAGGTAATAATTTTAGATGATTCAACAAGTGCGGTTGATACAAACACAGATGCAAACATTCGCAATGCAATAAAAGGCAAAACACGCGGATTGACTACAATTATTATCGCACAAAGGGTAAATTCCTTAATCGATGCAGACAAAATCGTTGTGCTAAACGAGGGCAGAATTGTGGATGTTGGAAACCATAGCGAGTTGTTAGAGCGATGCGAAATATATCAAGAGGTTTATAATTCGCAAGCAAATAAGGAGGTGGGCTGATGAAAAAGCGTAATCCTCAAGTACCTCACGAAAAACGCACAATAAAGAAAGGCACTGTTAAAAAGCTTCTACGCTACTTCAAAAGGTATCGCTTAGCCTTGAATGCTGTAACCCTGCTTATTATCATTACATCGGTGGCGAGCGTATTCGGCACGTATCTATTAAAGCCCATTGTGGATAATGCCACACAAGGGCAAAATGCGGATTGGAATAAGTTCATATACGATTTAATCAAACTTGCAATCGTATATATCATAAGCGCCTTAGCAACTTACGGCTATGCGGCAATCATGGTACCCATATCGGGCGGAATATTAAGCAATGTGCGCAAGGATATGTTTAGCCACCTGCAAGAGCTTCCGCTGAACTATTACGATACTCATACGCATGGCGAGCTGATGAGCCTATTCACCAACGATACAGACGCAATGCGAGAGATGATAGGCAACGGCATTCCGCAGATAGTAACCTCGCTTTTACGAATAGCAGGGGTATTTATTGCAATGCTTATTTTAAGCCCTGCTTTGACCGTTGTTACAATAGTTATGCTGGCAATTATGATGCTGGTTGTTAGCACATTGGCTAAGAAAAGCGGAAAATACTTCAAAACCCGTCAAGCCTCATTAGCAAAGGTAAACGGCTATATGGAGGAAATGATAGAGGGGCAAAAGGTTGTAAAGGTGTTTTGCCATGAAGAAGAAGTAGCCAAGGAATTTAGCGAAATAAACGAGGAATTAAGGGAGTCTGCGGCAAGTGCAAGTATATGGGCTGGCGTTTTAATGCCTATTATGGGCAATCTCTCATACACGCACTTTGCAGTAACCGCAATGGTGGGCGTATTGCTTGTAGCAGCAGGCACAAACCCGATATTGGGCTTAACGATTGGAATTTCGATAGGCACGCTAACCTCATTCCTGCAATACACAAGAAACTTTGCACAACCCATAGTGCAGCTTTCACAGCAGTTCAATGCGATTATGAGCGCATTGGCAGGAGCAGGCAGAATATTCGACTTATTAGATGTAGAACCCGAGGTTGACAATGGCACAGTTACTCTAATTCAAGCGGCATCGAGAAATGGCGATGTGTATGAATCGGAAATCTGCACAGGTAAATGGGCTTGGAAAAAGGACGAGAAGTACATTCCCCTATGCGGCGATGTGCGGCTAAACAATGTAACATTCAGCTATGACGGCAAGGTGGATGTGCTTAAAAATGTTTCGCTTTTTGCAAAACCTGGGCAAAAAATTGCACTTGTTGGCTCTACGGGCGCAGGCAAAACCACAATTACAAACCTGATAAACCGCTTTTACGATATTAAAGAAGGCACAATAACCTTTGACGGCATAGACATAATGGATATCAAAAAGTCAGACCTAAGACGCTCTTTGGGCATAGTGTTGCAAGACACGCATTTGTTCACAGGAACGGTTAGAGAGAATATCCGTTACGGCAATCCGTTAGCCACAGATGAGGAAGTAGAGGAGGCGGCAAAGCTGTCTAACGCTCATTTCTTCATAACTCACTTACCGCAGGGCTATGATACGGTACTAACCGCTGACGGCACGAACCTAAGCCAAGGTCAAAGACAACTATTGTCTATTGCGAGGGTTGCGGTGGCGAATCCGCCCGTACTTGTTTTAGACGAGGCTACAAGCTCTATTGACACACGCACGGAAGCGCTAATCGAGCGTGGCATGGATAAGCTGATGCACGGCAGAACCGTTTTCGTAATTGCGCATAGGCTTTCAACTGTTAGGAATGCAAACGCTATACTTGTGCTTGAGCATGGCGAGGTGATAGAGCGTGGCGACCATGAAGAGCTGCTCTCGCAACAGGGGCGCTACTATCGTCTATACACAGGCGCATTCGAGCTTGAATGAGAACGCTGAAATATAAAGACCAAATTATAGAGTACGAGCTTGTCCGTAAAAGCGTAAAGAATGTAAATGTTAGAATACGCTCTAACGGGCAAGTTTTCGTTTCTGCATCCCCTCATGTGCCTATAAAGACTATAGAGG
>JAAZFD010000014.1 GCA_012511925.1 Clostridiales bacterium | reverse complement strand
CAGCGTGACAGGCTGGCATTCTAACCAACTGAACTACCGGGCCTAATATAAAAAGTTGAAACTACTGGTGGGAGCAACAGGGCTCGAACCTGTGACCCCCTGCTTGTAAGGCAGGTGCTCTCCCAACTGAGCTATGCTCCCATTCGCAATTCCGAACGAATGTAATTATACAATAGCAAAATTGCTTTGTCAACACCTATTTATATTATTTTTTTATTTTTTTAGTGATAGCGGAAATGATTTATTTTTTAACGCATTTTTGGAAATAGCATAATTGCTTATGCTACTTATTCGTAACGCAAATAGCTTGCCTACCCGACTATATTCCGCAAATCCGCAGACATAAATGGAAGCCCCTGCATTGTTGTTGCAAGGGTTTGGCGACAAGCGAATCCCGACAATCGATGTGCTGAACGGAGTCTTGTTAGAATGGTATTTCTATATTCGTAGATCGTAATGTAAAGTTTTCAGTGATATAGGGTACTACATTGTTGCGTGTAACCACTACCCACTAATTCTACTTCTTATTATACTTCTCATTCAGCAAAATAGCCGGAAACAGCCGTTTCGTTACCGTAGGTTTAGAATTAGAATAATCATAATTCGGGTTGTACATCGGGTCGCCGTCCATAAGATACGCACGCACTATATCATAAGCACGCTCCTCGTCCTCCTCATTTGCAACCGTTTCCTCATAGGTACGAGCGATGTCTGCAAAATATCTAAACTTTGCATAAGGGGTATAAATGTTTTTAAGGTTTCCGCGTGCACATCGTATTCCTAAATCAATTACTGTGTTTGCTGATTGAAAGCTCTCGTCAAAGCCGCCAAAGCTCGTAAACACCTTTGCATTCACCATAACGCATTGCGAGCCTAAAATACTCGTATTTCTTATCGTGTTTACAAAGCTATTCATTCTCTCGTTTTTGAAGCTGTCCTGCTCTCCAAAATAGGGGGCATTCCACCATCCGTTTAGCCCCAAAACCATTCCGCTATGAACGATTCTGTTGTCGGGCGTTATTACTTTGCCGCCTATTAAGCCGACTCCGGATTGCTGTGAAAACTCCATCATGGCTTCTATCCAATCGGGAGTGAATATATCAAGTCCCGAGCGCATAAACACCGCAACGCCTGAATTGCTGCCAAAGGCGCACTTGTTGCACATCTGAGCAAATGGGGATTTTGGAGTAAAGCCCTGCTTGATTTCAGCCGCCTTGTTGTTTGCCAAAGCGGTGTAATAGCGTTGTAGCTTGGTATCCGCTGTGCCGTTGTTCGGAATAATCAGCTTGTAATTCTTGTATGTTGTAACATCCTCTATGGATTCAAGTGTGCGTTTTAACTCGTCCATATCGCCATCACATATCACAACTATTGCAACCTGCATTTTGGGAGTAAAGTTGTAATGCACCCTAAAGCTGCCGTTATACAGTCCCGAAACCGTATAGCCGCTAACTTTGTTTCTCGCTAAGTTTGCGTTAATAACGGTTTTTCCATCGCTGTATTCGATGACAGGCGCTTTTTTTGCTTTTGTGTATAGGGGTCTGTTTATATGAACTATTCGGCTTGCAAGCGGTACTAAGCGCAATATATAGTCGTATTCCTCCATGGGTGTTGCGGAATTAAGTCCACCCGCTGCATCGTGGATGGATTTTGCAACCAATAAGCCCCTGCCAATATAGTTATATGAATATAGGGTGTCCTTTGCAAAATCGGGCTTGAACTTTGGGTTTTTGCGTTCACCGTTAACAAGCTCGTCCTCGTCGCAATAGAAAACCTCTGCTATGGGGAAGTTGTTTATCGCCTTTACATACTCAAAAACCGCATGCGGCATCAGGGTATCGCCAGCGTACATAAGCATAATATGTGAGCCAGACATCTGTTTTTCAGCCGCCTGTAGCATCTCCTTGGGAGTGCCGTTTGCTGAAACTATATGCACCTTTTCTACATTTTCAAACTTTGAAATGTTGATATTAGAATCCGTTTGAACGGCAACGCATAGCTCGCAAAGTCTGTAGCTTTGCTTGTTTATAGAATCGATGGTTGCTTGCAAGTCCTTTTCGGATTCGTTTGTAACTACCATAAGAATAGAAATTAGCGGCATATTAGGATAAATCTTTTTGCCTTGTCTGCCTAAATCCTCTTGTGTTGGCTCGTATTCTTTTAGTAGCTCTGCATAATTGGCATCGGAATCAGCCTCGCCTGTTTCGTTTGGAGGGGCTTCAAATACCTTTGCCAAAATTGCAGCTATGGTCAACATGGTTTTGCTCATAATGATAGAATGCACAAAATCTTTGTATATTATGCGATTATATTTTCTTAGAGCATTGCTTTTCGGTTTAACAGTTCTAAAAATTATGCTATTATAAATTATAGAAAAATCTAAGGAGTAGAAT
>JAAZFD010000107.1 GCA_012511925.1 Clostridiales bacterium | reverse complement strand
CCTTAATATCAGGCATGTAACCGGTAATTCTGCGGTCGAACCTGCCCGGACGAAGTAATGCAGGGTCTAAAATATCGGGGCGGTTTGTTGCCGCAATAACTATAATTCCCTCGTTTGCTTCAAAGCCGTCCATCTCGACTAATAGTTGGTTTAGCGTTTGCTCACGCTCGTCATTTCCGCCGCCTAAGCCTGCGCCACGCTGCCTGCCAACGGCGTCAATTTCGTCTATAAAAATCAATGCTGGAGCAGTTTTTTTGGCTGTTAGGAACAAATCTCTAACACGTGATGCACCAACGCCTACGAACATCTCAACAAAGTCCGAACCCGAAATCGAGTAGAAAGGCACATTTGCTTCGCCTGCCGCCGCTCTCGCCAAAAGTGTTTTACCTGTTCCCGGAGGTCCGACTAAAAGCACACCCTTGGGAATTCTTGCGCCCATGGCTGTGAACTTGTCGGGATTGCGCAAAAACTCAACAACTTCACTCAGCTCTTCCTTTTCCTCGTCTGCGCCTGCAACATCTGCAAATTTTGTTTTGTTGCCGCTTTGAATCTTAGCTTTTGAGCGTGAAAAATTCATAACATTTCCGCTACCGCCCGATTGCGCCCTCATAAGCATGAAAATTATAAAGCCCATAGCTCCGAACATAAATATATATGGAAGCAAAATAAGGAATATTGAATCCGCTTTTTTGGGAACGAAAACATAGCTAAACGAATATTGGTCGGAAGGCACATCCACCTTTCCATCTCCGAATATTGCGCTCATATCCTTTGTAAAGGTTTCCAATGAGGGAATTTTTGTAAACTGGTCGGGCTTTTTCTCGTCGAACTTACCCTCTTCGTTTACACTCTCCCTATACCAATAGTTTATAAGGTTCTCCCCATCGTATAAAGTTACCTTGCCTACCTTGTCGGCTCGCACATCTGCCAAAAACTCTGCATATTCTTTCTCTTTTGATTCACTGCCGAGCCTTGCGATTCCATCAATATTATCGAACAAAAGAACTATTGCCAAGATAATAGCAAGATATAGAAATACTACTCTAAATTTTTTCAAATCAATCCTCCGAATGTATTGAGTTTATTATCTATTGGATTCTACTAGTTTATAATTTTTTAGGCACTCTAACCCAATTTACAATCCAACTAAATAATGTTAGCACAAAATAGGATTTTAGGCAACGAGAAAAACTTATGGTTTGGCTAACAATTGCAAAAAATCTGCACTGTATTTTGGATAAAGCATATATCTTGAAAAGGCTATACCGCCATTATAAATTGCTGATAAAACGATTTGCAGTCATAAGCACAAAGCCTATTATTTCCAAAATTAACATAGCAATAGACAAGTTGCAGAGCAGGTGCAGCTTTTTCATATCCTTTTGAAGCAGGAGTTGCTCATTTTCGGTTAGCATTTCATCATCATTTCCGTGGGAATCGCCGTTTTGTTGGTAGCCTATTACACATTGCTTGATATTTCTTCTGATTTGCAACACAAAAAAAATACATACTATACCGCCGATAAAGCCGATAAACAGAATAATGCGACCAATAGTTAATAACATACCATACTCCAAAGTTGATTTTTCTTGTGTGTATTACATAACACTACTAAGCAATTGTAACATACGCGACTATTTTAGGCAACGAAAAAATATTACAGCCAGTAGAAACATCTTTTAAAACAAATAGAATTTGCGAGCATCTCTGCTTGTAAAAACCTACCAACGGCAAAATAATAGATACTAATAAGATAAATAGAAAGGAAACGAACATGAAAAAGCTACTTGTTTTTGTTTTCTTCTCGGTATGCTCTGTTTTTACGGTTGCACTGGGGTATCTGCTCCGATAATCAGCCCAACGAGCACCAACACGCCCGCAAATACAGATGAACCAACCAAAGCCCCTGCAACAGTTCAACCAACCGCTTCCGCTTCAATCGTGGCAATAGGCAAAATTGAGGAGGAGGGTTTTCCGACTACAAGCCTTGAGCTTTCAGTAGAGGGCGATTATGAAAGGCTTGACGCAAAGCTAACAGCAAGAACAGGCGATGCTTCAAGCAACGATTTACAGGAATTCGTTGTTGAATACGAAGATATATGGGAGCATTTTTCAAACCAATCCGAATTTGAAACATTTAAGGTTGAAAACGGGTACTTGATTTCAGTAAAAAAGACAATAGGTCATGGCGCTTTTGAAGCGCTTATTGCCGCATACTTTGACGGAGAAAATTTGAAAAATGTTGAAATGCCCTTTAACCGCAGCGGCTATTACGGCAAGGATATAGAACTTTTTGAGTTAAAATGGACGGGCGACACGACTTTCAGCCTAAAAAGCAACCTATCAGGCGAAACAAAGAATTACGAGGTAAATATAGCACATTACGAAAGCGTTGAGCCAAACCCTTTCTCCGAGTTCGACAAAGCAAAAAACAACTAGGTGCTACGGGAGTTTTTTGTATTGCAAACAGGCGAACAGCTAAAAATCAACGCAAGGTTAGCATATGGCGATTCTTTATCGCCGGCAATAGATACCTTTATCACGTTGGAGTTTAACGCAAGCACCTGCTCGTATGAATATCAATCAATCGAATATGAAATTCAAGAGAACTCCGTAAAGGAAATCTAAAACGAGTTGAACGGCGTATTATTGTAAACATTAACGATAATACGCCTTTACTTTATAGCTTAAACTGCCTAACAATCCCCTCAAACATATAATCCGACATCATAAACGCTTCGGTTTGAATCGCTTCAAACGTTGCAATGCTTGCCGCATATTTGTCTGCTAATAGCTGCCCTGCCTCGGTTTCGGTAAGCCTCAAGTGCGTAAATAACATCTCCTGCCACTTAGCTCTATTCCAAAACGGATTGATTTTTGACAAGAACTCGGCAATTTCAGTTGCGTTTTGATACCACTTCTTTCGCTCTAAATCAGCCTTTGCATTGTCGCCTGCCTTTTCGGCTTTTACAAGCTCTGCTGCAATTGTCAAATGTCTGGTGAATAAATCCTTGAACCTCATTGCTATTGCATTCCCATAAAAGGGGCGCAATATGTTCGCAAAATCTACCGGGTTTCTTAATAGCCTTTGCACATCGGCATCTGTGTTGGGGTTTGAGAAAACAATATCCTGCACAACAAACCTCGTCCAATAGATATGCTCTAACCAACGCAAATTCAAGTTGTCTTGCAGTTTTCTCTGCTTCTGCGGTACACAATCGTTCATAAATTCCTCCAATCAAAGTATTGCTATATACTATGAAAAAAGGAATGCGTTTGCTATTTATATTCAAGCTCCCAAGGTTCGTCGTCATTCCAAAATCCGTATGCTTCACAATACTTGTCCTCTAAGAACATGGGCAGGTAATCGGGAGTAGAATTTTCTGACGGAGTATTTCTCAGCTCATCAATAGAAATCCAAAAGTGCTTGCCCTCGTTGCAGTCGCACAAAGTTCCTGAAAAGTCGCTTGTTTTGTATAGAAATACTATGTATCTGTCGAAGGT
>JAAZFD010000106.1 GCA_012511925.1 Clostridiales bacterium | reverse complement strand
GTTAATATCCGAATCTGTTTTCCATAGCGGAATCGCAACACCCCCCAACGACCCTGTGCGAGAAGGCTACACATTCACAGGCTGGAGCGGTAGCTACACCAATGTAACCAGCGATAGGACTATCACAGCAACATACACACAGAGTACCATATACTATATGGTAACATTCGTTGACTGGGATAGTAGTGTTCTTAAATCTCAGCAAGTTGAAAGCGGAAAAAACGCAACACCACCTGCCGACCCCGCGCGAGAGGGCTATACTTTCATAGGTTGGGAAGGCTCATACACCAACGTAACGAGCGACCGCACAATCACTGCAAAATACAATAAAAACGATGTGTTGCCAACAGATGCACAATTTGTTGCCTCAAACGTTACTGGTAAAGCTGGCGATACCGTTACTGTAACAATCGATGTTAAGAACAACCCCGGTATTGTAATGACCTCATTGCAAATAAGCTGGAATGCAGATGTTGTGGAGCTTCTCAATGTAGCAAACGGTACAGTACTTGCGGGCAACGGTGTTACTTTCACACCTGGAAACAATTATGCTACTCAACCCTTTGGGCTAATATGGGTAAGCACTTCACAATCGAACCATACAGGAAACGGCAAACTTGTAACATTAACTTTCCGTATTCTTGACACTGCTCAAGGCGGAGCTGTCTCGCCCATAAACGTGTCATATAGCGATACTTGCAATGTAGATTTAGAGGATGTGGAGTTTGCAACAGTAAACGGAAGCATTACCGTTCAAGACTACATAGTTGGTGATGCTAATGGCGACGGAAAGCTAACCTCGGTCGATGCATTGTTGATACTACGTTATCTCGCAGGTTGGGGAAACACATTAGACAAACAGGCAGCCGATGTAAACGGTGATGGAAAAATAACCTCGGTTGATGCGCTATTGATACTACGTTATCTCGCAGGTTGGAATGTACCGCAGCTTTCGTAGGCTAATATATCTCGTGCCATGGTGGAATGCTGTGGCACGAACAATAAATTTTAGGAGAAAGATATGAAAAAAACATTTATACTCACATTGGTAGCTATGCTAATGATTTTCACATTTAATTTTCAGGGTGTAGCCTTTGCAAGCGGTAACCCAACTATTTCGGCTGACAAAGTTTCGGGTAGCTCAGGTAATACTGTTAGCGTTGATATCACTATAGAAAACAACCCTAGCGTTGTTTTGGCTAACATTTCATTCGGATGGGATTCGGATTTGTTAGTCTTAACCGATGTAACAAGAGGTACAGCACTAACCGATAATACCGTTACATTTGTACAGAGCCAAAGTTATTCTGATAATCCGTTTAGTGCTTTTTGGGTCTCTACATCAACAACAAACATTACCGATAATGGCACACTCCTCACGCTTTCATTTACAATAAATGAAAATGCAGAGTTGGGTGCTTACTCAGAAATCACTCTATCTTATGAGGAAGGTGATATGCTGGATGTAGATTTAGTGCCAGTTGATTTCGAAATATCCAATGGCAAAATCACAGTAGCAGAACCCAAAGTTTATCATACGGTTACATTTGTTGACGAACTAACCACTGAAACAATTTCAACCGTAACAGTCGAACATGGCAAAGATGCAACACTCCCTACACCGCCAGAGCATGAAGGCTTTACTTTCACTGGTTGGAGTCTTGACGGTAAAAACATCACAGAAGATACTACGATTATGGCATTATATGAGTCAAATTACATAGAAGGTGATTCAAACGGAGATGGTGTTGTGAACACAGGCGACGCTGTGCTTATTCTGCGTGCAATTATTGGAGGAGCAACTCTTAACGAAGTTCAAAAGTTAGCTGCTGACATGAACAGCGATGGAGTGATAAACACGGGTGATGCTGTAGCGATATTGCAAGCTGTAGTTTCAAAGAGCAGAACCGTTGAATCTTTATTGATATCAAACAGACAAACTGCATAAAGTCTAATGATTCAATCCCCACTCGATTTCGGGTGGGCATTTGCTTTCCTTTTATATTCAACCTAAATTAACCTTTATATTATTTGGTACAAATGACCCAAAATTTTGGTACTTTTGTTTGTTCAGTCCGATAAAAGGGGTTGCATTTTATAACAAATTCATTATAATTAATTGTGGATATGGATTTTGTCGTACCGAATTAATTACAACGCTAACATAATACGAGAGTACAGTCACGAACTCTATACTTACATTAAACGACATATTCTCGCACAAACCCTACCAGAAATACGAAAGGTGTATCATGCTAATTAACTTATTTGGAAAGAATAATCCCCCTGTGTCATTGCATAGGCATTTGTTGGACACCGGATACTGTATGCGCGCTTTGTGGACAAGCGGCATTTTAAAAAGCCGTATTGATATTATTTCTGAATGCATCTCGTTCAACAATGAAGAAACCATATCTGTACTGGCATATATTGCAGCTATGCACGATATTGGAAAGGCACACCCATGCTTTCAGGTCAAACTTGGCGACACGCCATGTAAGGAAGAGCTTTTATCAAAAGGTATGGTTAGAGAAAATACCGAATATGCCCGATTTAGGCATGAAATTTACTCAAAAGAACTGTTAAAAGACTTCCTAAAAAAAAGAAATTTATCCGAACGCACCACCAAAAGGCTATTGTCTGATACAGTTGCACTTCATCATCAGAGCAAAAGTACCGAGAGACAAAACATTCCTAATAATTGTTGCCCAAGCTTGTGGGAAGAAGTCCAAATTGAACTTGAAAAAATTGTTTTTAATGAGTTCAATCCTCCTCTTGATAGAATAGATATAAAAAATATAAGCGTGTTTTCTGTTTTGCTTCTCGGTTCAATGATTTTGT
>JAAZFD010000105.1 GCA_012511925.1 Clostridiales bacterium | reverse complement strand
GTGGCAGAAGGTTCACTACCTACGAAAAAATTGAGGAAATCCCGTTCATAGTAATTAAACGTAATGGCGCAAGGCAAACATTCAACACAAGCAAGATTTTATCGGGCGTTAACAAGGCTTGCGAAAAGCGTCCTATACCTATCGAGCTGCAACACAAGGTAGCCGATGATGTTGTTAGAGAGCTATTAAGTACGATAGACGACCAAGAGGTTGAATCAAAGGTAATAGGCGAATATGTAATGCGCCACTTGAAAGACTTAGACGAGGTGGCTTATGTGCGCTTTGCTTGCGTTCATCGCCAATTCAAAGACATCAACACTTTTATGGACGAGCTAAAGGTGCTGTTAAAAGAGCAAGATGACATTTAGTGATTACACCGTCTCGGTGAAAAATGGTGTAGGAATAGTTTGCTCAAAAGGAATATCCTGCACTCATGGCTATACAACACGCTTAGGCGGAGTAAGTGAGAAGCCCTTTGACACACTAAATTTGGGTTGGAACAGGGCCGAGCCGACAGAAACGGTAGCAAAAAACTACGAATTGCTTTGTGATGCGTATAACTTAGACATAAACAGCCTAATTTTGGTCAACTACAAGCATGGCAGTAACGTGTTAGCTGTGGATAAAAGTTCTTGCGGTAGAGGTATTTCACTTGAACCCCTGCCCGAGTGCGATGGACTTGTAACGAATGACCCAAGTGTTGTGCTAACCACTCTCCATGCCGATTGCGCTTGCCTTTTTGTATATAACGAGGTAGCACAATGCATAGGTATTGCCCATGCAGGCTGGCGAGGAATTTTTAGCCGAATAGGTGCAAGGCTGGTAGAAAAAATGGCAGCACAATACAACTCAAAACCATGCAATGTTAAAGTTGCAATTTCGCCCTGTATATGCGAAAATTGTTACGAGGTAGATAGAGATTTGGCAAACGAGTTCGTGAAAGAATTTCGCACAAAAGATTTGATTCTGCCCCATAAAAACGAGGATAAGGCATATTTGAACCTAAGGCTTGCAGGCGAGCTTCAGTTTTTGGAATGCGGAGTTCAAAAGCAAAGCATTAACCACATTAGCTGCTGTACCTACGAAAACAAAACGCTGTTTTATTCGTATCGCAGAGATGGCAATAATGCAGGCGCAAAAGCAGGCTTTATTACATTAAGGAGTAGCACATGAAAACGCTTTTTGAAGCTATAAAGAAAAACAAAACCATAATAATAGTAATAGGCTCGCTAACCATATTAGCGGCAATACTAATCGTTGTTAGCGTTACGGTGCTTAACAACCTTAATAAGCCCATAAGCATTGAGTTTTTAGAGGAATCTTTTATTATTCATGCGCCTTATGAAACAAGGGAAGTGAAGTATAGCACAGTTGAGATGTACGAGTTCAAAGCCGCATATCCCAATGTAGGCGTTGCGGTCGATGCACAGGTGAATAATAGGGTTATGTCGGGCATATTCCAAAACGAGGGCTTTGACCCGTACAAATTGCACATATACTCAAATACCGAGGCATACATCTACTTTTATTATCGAGGGCAAGCGGTAGTATTCAATTTGAGTAGCGTAAAGGAAACGCGTGAATGCTATGCTCAGTTAAGAGAAAGAATATTTGGCGAAAATCCCGAGCCTGATATGACGCTATCACCAACTATCAAGCCGGAGGACTCACAAAGCTAATATGAGCAAGAAAGAGAAAGCAAAGCTAAAGATAAGCAAAGAAAAGCGTGAAAAGCGTGAAAAGCGTGAAAAGCGTGAAAGAAAGCCTATTCCAATATGGATAAAGCTAATAATTTGTGCAGTGCTAACGATTATGGGACTGTTTTTGCCAAAGCTATTGGCTAATTCTTCAACCTTTATAGAAAAATACTTTTCGAATGGGCTTTTTGTGGGAATATCACAAGCCTTTGGTACTTTTACCTCAATAATTCCTATATCGCTGATAGAAGTGCTTATAATGGCTGTTATCATAGCCGCAATAGTGATTTTGGTGTTCGCAATAATCAAGATGAGCAAAAGAAAGTTACCACTTATGAAAGTTGTAAGGTTTTTAATTTCGCTTTGGTTCGTGGCAGCAATACTGCTTAATCTTTTCTACTTCATGTGGGGCTTTAATTATTACAGACAGCCTATAGAAACCTCTATGGGG
>JAAZFD010000104.1 GCA_012511925.1 Clostridiales bacterium | reverse complement strand
GCGTGTATTAGCGCGGGTTATAATCATAGCATGGCGGTTAATGTGGACGGTCATCTGTGGGCATGGGGCAATAACAACTACGGACAGTTGGGCAACAATACCACTACAAACAGCCTCATACCCATATTTATTGCAAAAAATGCAAAAAGCGTAGAAGCGGGCGGAGATTTCAGTGCCTTTATCAACATCAATGACAGCCTATGGTTATGGGGTCGTAACAATCAGGGGCAAATAGGCTGCGGAAACACTGAGGATATGCTTTTGCCCAAAACAAGGATGAATTATGTTTCGGCTATTTCCGCCGGTGAAAATCACTGCTTAGCTTTAGTTTACGACACTCTGCTTGCTTGGGGATTGAATTACTGCGGGCAGTTGGGTAATGGCGATACTGGTTATGTGACTACGCCAGTTGAAATAATTAACCTTATAAATGTTTTAGAGGGTGATGCAAACCTTGACGGGCTTGTAAACACCGGCGATGCGGTAATGGTACTTAAGTTTGTTACAGGTTCGGCAGAATTGAACGAAACGCAACTTATTGCCGCCGACTATAATGAGGATAAAAAAATTAACACAGGCGATGCTACAGCGATACTGTTATATTTAGTGCAATAAAGCACAAAATCAAACGCCGCACTTTTAATCGGTGCGGCGTTTCGTATATTAAAAAGTTTTGCGGAATGTTTTGGTCAAGCACCCCTCCTAAGGGCATAACCCTTGAGAATCCCGCAACTAATCTGAATTTGTCCGTATAAACCAGCGGACACAACGCCTGCCCCTACATTTGAACTGGTGAAAAGGAGTGTGCTAATTCTGTTCTTTTCTTTCTACGGTGGCTCTGTTACCTTCTTTCATGAAGCGAGGGGCTTTGCGCCTACACCACCACCAAAGGGCCTATGTCATTTGGAATCCCACAACTAATCTGAATGTGTTCTAATAATACAGCGGACGGGCAATGCCCGCCCCTACAAATAATCTTATAGACACTTTGGCGGGAGGATAGCAAAATCCACCTCTACAATGAACTTATTTTATAATCTTGGTGGCATGGGGACAGCGTCAAAAATCCCCAAAACCGTGCCTTCGTTATTATCGCGCCTGCGACTTTTCGACTTCTACAGCCAAAGCAACGGTAGCACCAACTATCGGGTTGTTACCCATACCGATAAAGCCCATCATTTCAACGTGAGCAGGAACAGAGGACGAGCCTGCAAACTGTGCGTCCGAGTGCATTCTGCCCATTATGTCGGTCATGCCGTAGGAAGCAGGTCCTGCCGCCATGTTGTCGGGGTGCATTGTTCTGCCTGTGCCGCCACCCGAAGCAACCGAGAAATACTTTTTGCCATTCTCAACACACCACTTTTTGTATGTGCCTGCAACGGGATGCTGAAAGCGTGTAGGATTCGTAGAATTGCCCGTAATCGATACGTCAACTCCGCAATGCTTCATAATCGAAACGCCCTCGGAAACATCATCCGAGCCATAACACTCAACTGCCGCCCTTTCACCCTTTGAAAACGCACGCCTTGAAACTATTTGTAACTCGTCATTTGCATAATCAAACTTAGTTTCAACATAGGTGAAGCCGTTGATTCGTGAAATAATGTACGCCGCATCCTTGCCCAAGCCGTTCAGAATAACCTTTAAGGGCTTTTTACGAACGGTGTTAGCGGTTCTTGCAATACCTATAGCACCCTCTGCCGCCGCAAAACTCTCATGCCCTGCAAGGAACGCAAAGCAGTTGGTTTCTTCGCTTAGAAGCATTGCGCCAAGGTTTCCATGCCCTATTCCAATCTTTCGATTTTCCGCAACCGAGCCTGGAATACAGAACGCTTGCAAGCCCTCACCAATAGCCACAGCCGCCTCTGCCGCTGTTTTAGTTTGCCTTTTAAGTGCGATTGCAACGCCCAAGGTATATCCCCAACCAGCGTCCTTAAATGCAGCAGGTTGAATCTCCATAACGGTTTTGTAGGCGTCAATTCCTGCATCGCAGCAAAGCTGTTGTGCCGCTTCTAAGGACTCGATGCCGTTTTCCTTCAAGCATTCGTTGATTTTGTTTATTCGTCTTTCATAGCTTTCAAATCTGATTTCCATAATTTACTCCTTGCGTGGGTTGATAGTTTTAACCGCTTCGTTGAATCTGCCATAAATCTTAACGCCCTTTTCATAGGCTGTTTCGAAAGACACACCCTTTTCAACATCTTCAAAGAACTTGCCTATATTG
>JAAZFD010000002.1 GCA_012511925.1 Clostridiales bacterium | reverse complement strand
CCGCATTGCCATGCTTTTCACATTCAGAAATAATGTCCAAGAAAGGCACGAACTCGCCCTCAAACTCATGAATGCAGTACGCATTATCCCACATAAGTAAAAAGTCTTTAGCGGCAGGCTTCATAGCCGCAAGCTGTTTTACTACTTTATCGGAATAGCTAAGCCCATCGGGATTCGAATACTTAGGAACGCACCACATACCACGCACAGCTTCGTCTTTGATAAGCTCATTAATCATAATCATATCGGGACCATCGTTTAGAAGCGGAACAGGAATCATCTCGATTCCGAAAGACTCGCAAATCGCAAAGTGGCGGTCATATCCGGGAACTACGCAAATAAATTTTACCTTGTCTAATTGGCTCCATGGCTTTTCGCTATGAAGCAAACCATGAGTAAATGCCTTTGAGATGGTATCGAACATCAAAGCTAGGCTCGCACTTCCACCAATAAACACCTGCTCGGGCTTTGTTCCCAAAAGCTCTGCAAACATTTTTCTTGCCGATGGTAAACCCTCTAAAACACCATAGTTTGCCGACTCGACACCGTCAACAAAGGTTGAAGCATCACCGGGCAAGCTCAAAAGTGCCTTTGATAAAACAAGCTGGTCGTTACCGGGCTTTCCGCGTGAAATATCCAACTTAGTGCCAGCCTTCACAAAACCATCGTATTGTGCTTGTAATTCGGCTTTTAAGGATAGCAATTCATCTCTGTTCATGGAACTAATTTTTTTCATTTCGTACCTCCCATAGATTCTACCTATATTGTCCACTTTATATTTCGTAAAGTCAACTATTTGCAGGCGTTTTTGGTGCAATATATTAAATATAAGCTATTTATGATAAGCCTTGTTCAACATCTCTGTTGGTATGCCGCTTTCATCATAAATCACAAAATCGTCTAAAACATTCATGCCCACTCCGCCATCCTTCTTCGCCTTTATTAGCGCAAGATAGGGACTTGAGCTCTGATTCGCTCGTACAAACTGAACGCTTTTCGGCTCTAATTTATTGGAACGCAACGCATAAAACGCATCCACAAGCCTGTCAACAGGGTAGGACATATACAAAGTACCACTGCTTTTTAGAATGCGTGTTGCCGCCCTTGCAATATCCAAAATAGTAACATCGCCTTGAGTTCTCGCCTGCGACCTATGCACATTTTGTGAAACGATATGCGACTTGCTATTGAAATATGGAGGATTGCACACGCAAACATCGAATGCACCGTTGAACTGCTTGTACGCTTCACAAAAATCCATATTCTCAACCAGAATTTTATCCTCTAATCCGTTAAGAATTATGCTTCTTTGCATCAGCTCTGAAAGTTCAGAGTTGATTTCAAATCCCACCACCGAGCAACCATACCTACCATGCACCAAAAGAGAAATAATCCCCGTTCCGCTCCCCAAATCGGCTACAAAATCATTACTTTTCGCCTTGCAAAAGTCGCTTAATAGCACCGAATCTGTTGTAAAGCGTGGCAAGTCTGCAGAAAGTATTATTTTCAAGCCCTTAAACTGTAAATCCTCGATTGTTTCATTTGTAGAAAACATTTATACGCTTGTTGCACCCAACATACTTTTAACTTTCCCTGCGACCGCACTATTCAAAATCGCCTTTACCTGCGTACCGTCGTCTGTATGGCTTTCGTCAACCACAACGCCATTCGCACGAATGTACGACACAACATCATAACGATTATACGGAATACTTAGCTCAACACAACTCTTCGACCCAAAAAGCATCTCCTCAATTTTGTGCAACAGATTATCCAGACCAATTTTTTTAGTTGCAGAAATGTCAACGCCCATTTTTGCGCTGCAATTTTCCTCATCATGTGCCGCTTTTATATCGAGCTTATTCCTAACGAGTATTTGAGGAATATGAGAAGCCTTTAAGTCCTCCAAAACCTCATCAACAACCGACATTTGCTTAGCGCAATAATCGGAAGAAGCATCTACCACGTGCAAAATTAAATCCGAATTGTTCACTTCCTCAAGTGTTGAACGGAAAGCGTGTACCAACTCATGCGGCAATTTGTTTATAAAACCAACCGTATCCGAAAGCAGAATCTCAAATCCGTTTGGCAAAGTAATTCTTCTCACAACGGGGTCAAGGGTTGCAAATAGCTGGTCAGCGACATATTCTTCAGAGCCGGAAAGCGCATTCAAAAGCGTTGACTTGCCCGCATTCGTATATCCCACAAGCGAAACAAGTGGTGTTTTTCCGCTTTCACGCTTTTTGCGGCGTAGATTTCTTTGTTTTTGAACCTGCTCTAACTCCTGCTCTAATTCAAAAATTCTCCTGCGAATTCTGCGCTTATCTACTTCAAGTTTCTTTTCGCCCGGTCCTCTCGTGCCTATGCCGCCGCCCAAACGGGACATAGATGTCCCGAAACCCAACAACCTTGGCAACCTATACTTTTGTTGCGCAAGCTCTACCTGTAGTTTGCCCTCTCGTGAGGATGCCCTTGCTGCAAAAATATCAAGTATCAGCGCTGTTCTATCAATAACCTTTGCGCCCGTTGCTTGCTCGATGTTTCTTATCTGAATCGCGCTTAGTTCATCGTCAAAGATTATTACATCGGCATTTTTTTCTCTAACAAAATGCGAAAGCTCCTCGGTTTTGCCGCTTCCCAAGTAGGTAGCTTTGTCAACCTGCTTTGCTTTTTGAACGAACCTGCCAACCACCTCAGCACCAGCGGTTTGTGCAAGGCTTTTTAGCTCCTCAATCGGGTCATAGTCAAGCGTTTTATCGTTATCCATTCCTGCCAAGACTGCACGCTCAACCCTTGTTGCTTCGTTTTCAACCGTGCTGAACTTCAGCCTGTTATCGGCAAAAATGATTTCGTTCATCAATAGCTTATTAGGAAGCCTTGACGGTCGAAGCGGCCCGAAAATAAGCGAGCTATGCGGCTCGTCATCCGTATTTTCGCCTATAAAAGCAACAAACATAAGGCTCGGTTTGCCATCAACAACCCCCAAGGACGCCATTGCATCGAGCTTTGCGGTATGCAGGGTTGCCAAATCGACGGAGGATAGCCTCGGGTCGCCGGATGGATGAGTATGAATGCACCTAACACCGCACAGCCTGTCAAGATTTCGTACAAGCCGAACTGAGGGCATCTCAACCTTGTCTATTTCGCCGACAGAAACGTTCACCACTCGTCCATCTCTTGCGATATATACGGATATTTCCCGGGAAATTTTCCCACAGTATTCCGCCATCAAATCTAAAAGCTCAATATCTGCAAAGCCTTGCACTTTAATGTCGTAAAGCGACTCCATAGCTTCAAGGATTGTGTTTCTTATTCCGCTTATGTTTCCGTGAATTTTGTTTTTTTCCATATAAATAGTATAACCAATCAAACACTTTTTAGCAAATTGAGAACCAAATTTTGTGGTATAATATGTTTATGGAGAGAATTATGCAAAACACAACGGTTGTAGGAATGTCTGGCGGAGTAGATTCGTCGGTCGCAGCACTATTACTAAAAAAACAAGGCGTGAACTGCGTGGGCGTTTTTATGAAGAACTGGGAGGAAAACGAGGACAGCGGTCTTTGCACCTCAACCGAGGATTATTCAGACGTTCGTCAAACCGCCGCACTAATAGGAATACCGTACTATACCGTAAACTTCGCAAAGGAATACTACGAGCGAGTTTTTACTTATTTTTTAGAGGAATACAAGGCAGGCAGAACCCCTAACCCCGATGTGCTTTGTAATTGCGAAATCAAGTTCAAAGCGTTTTTAGAGTTTGCATTAAAATCTGGTGCAACGGCGTTGGCTACAGGTCATTATGCAAAAACAGAGCATACAACAGACGGTGTAAAGCTACTAAAAGCGAAAGACAAAAGCAAGGACCAAACCTACTTTCTTGCAGGATTAAATCAACAACAGCTTGAAAAGGCAGTTTTTCCGCTTGGCGACCTACTAAAAAGCGAGGTTCGGCAAATTGCTTTTGATGCAGGACTAATAAACGCAAACAAAAAGGATTCAACGGGTATTTGCTTCATAGGCGAGCGCAACTTCAAGCAATTCTTAATGCAATATCTCCCTGCTCAAAAGGGCGATATAGTTGACATAAAAGGCAATGTGTTAGGCAAGCATGACGGTTTGATGTTCTACACATTAGGGCAAAGACGAGGACTTGGAATTGGCGGACAAAAAACCGGTAGCGGCGAAAGTTTTTTCGTGGTTGAAAAGGATATGGAGAAAAACCGTCTAATAGTTATGCAGGGAGAGGGTAGGGAGCTATACTCAAAAGCATTAGAAACATCTAAATTTCATTTTATTTTAGGGAACGCACCCAAGACACATTTTCGTTGCATGGCAAAGTTCAGATATCGCCAACCCGACACTCCCGTAACCGTAACGGTTGAGCAAAACAGCGCATTGATTGAGTTCGACGAGCTACAGCGTGCAATAACCCCTGGTCAGTATGCGGTTCTATATAATGGTGAGGAATGCTTGGGCTGTGGCGTGATAGAAAGGGTTATAAAATGATTCACATAAATCTCGATTTGATTATGGCTAAACGTGGCATAGGTTTAATGCAATTATCCCGACTTGTAGGAATAACCCCTGCAAACCTTTCTCGTATAAAATCGGGCAAGGCAAAGCAAATAAGGCTAAATACCTTAGATACGCTTTGCAGAGTATTGAACTGCGAAGTAAAAGACATATTAGAATTTGTTGATTAAATTCGATTCTCGGACTGTTTTTAGGTTTCAATGTCGGTTTTAATTCCCTATTTTCCGCCTTTTTGTACTCATTCTACTTAAAATGTACAGGCTGGTTGATATATTTTTTATAAACTGCAATTAGGTTCGCCTGCATAGCCTTTTTCGAAAGTCAAATATTTAAATTCGTTGATTAAATTTCATTCCCCCTGCACAATCTATAAAAAAGGGGATAACATGAATAGAAGAATAGTCCTACCGCTTATGATTTCTGCCGTATTAGGCATTGTTTATACCATTCTTATACTCTTGTTCTATGGCAAGACAATTTTCGGTGCAGGAACCGCGCTTAGCCTAATAGTAGGCGCTTTGGCGGCAACATTCGCCGCTCCGCATATCGTAGTAGTGGCTATTGCGGCAGTATTTAATACGATAGCCGTAATATCAAGCTCGAAAACATTCGCATTAGTCGCCGCAATCCTCTATTGCTTGGGCGCAATACTGTTTATATTCTTTTCAATATTTATTCTGCCATCGATTGTTTTGTGCTTCATAGGCTATGACAGGCTTAATAAGGCGAAAAAGCATGAGTTAGAAGAACCAAAGGAAAAATAGACTCTAAACTTTGAATAAAAAATCGGCAGAGCATACACCCTGCCGAAATCATAAAGGGGTTTTAGCCTATAGTTAATAACAGAATCTTTATCGCATCGCCCGAGTTTACCAAACCATCGCCATTCGAATCGGCTACCATCTCAAAAAGTTCAGACAACTCAACATTGCCAATAGCGTAGTTCAAAATATAGGTCGCATCACCAGTGTTTACCTTGCCGTCATCGTTCGCATCGCCTATTTGAACATATACTGCGGTAATAGTGGTATCCTCTGTAATATTCCTATGGTCGCCATCCCATTTTCTGAAGATATAGCCCTCACGCTCTGGCTCATCTGGCAATACAGCGTCATCGCCTTCTTCAACCACTTGAATATCTATCAAGCTGCCGTTCCAATCCCTGAAATAAACCGTATATGTAGGCACTCCCGATTCAACCGTAATCGTGCAATCGGCATAGAAGGTTTTGTTAGAAACATTATCAATTACACTACAAATAATCTTTGCCGCTCCTGCTTCATGTGCAGTTACTAAACCTTGGGGTGTAACGCTTGCAGTATCCGGATGAATCGATTCGAATTCAACCGTGTAGTCGCTTGCATTATTAGGTGAAATACTAACCGTTAATTGAATCTTTTCACCCTCGGTAAGCGTGATTCCATCCTGCAATGAAACACTTGTTACGGGCACTCCAGAGGTTGCATCTGTAAGCCTTGCAGTTCCTGAACCCTGATACACAAACTTTGCCTTATAAGAGCTATAAGGGTCGGTTTCTCCATGCTTAGCGATAGCACTTTGAGCAGCCTCTGCAATAGTATAAAGCTGATTTGTCTCCGTGTCTGTTTTGGATAGTTGCCTAAAGAAAGCGTCCATCATTTGGTTATCATAATAGAACGAAACAGGGTTTGTGAAGCCAATAACCGTGCTTGCGCCCATGTTCAACAGCGTTGAATACATAGTGCTGTTATACATTCCGTAGCATATTCCCATATAAACGATGCTCCCTGGCAGTGTGCCGCAATACTTTTTAATGTACGTTGACATTAGAAATGCGCCATAAGCATCATAACCTAAATGCCCCTGCGAAACATCAGCAGAATCATAACTTCCCTTTGCTTCGTTTGAAATGCATATAGCAACCTTATTGCTATACAACATGCCATGGCTATCAACCATAATCAAGCCGTATTTGTTCCAGTTTTTGAAGGAAACAACCGTAGCCTTGGGGTAGCCATAGCTACCATTGCCATAATAGCCATACACATTTCCGCCCATTGCTTTTGATATTACGCTTTCGGCCATTGTGATGTACTTCTTTGTGAAATCGCTTTCAACGCCATAATAGGGTGCATATACACCGATGTCCTTTTTGCTTGGAGCTAATTTGGTTTCGTTTTCTTGATAATAAACCTCGGAAACCTCTTCCATATCTGCCTTTGTAGCTTCAATCTCTTCATCAGATTTTTCCTCTCTGATTGAAAAAGCATTGCATATACCCGTATAGGTTTCGAAGTTTAGAGTTTTTTCGTTCTCGTATCTTAGAGTCTCAATTTCGGGGTTATTTGATAGAAAATCATAAACGCTTTTAACAATTTCCTCGTTAGAAGCGCCTAAATTTTGCAACGAATCCCTTAGCCTGTTTATTCTTGCCCACAACGCAGCGTTTTCTTGCATATCCGCATCGCTAAGTTCTTTATAAAACCTAATTTCATGCTCGCCGAATTTTTGGTCGTCAACCTTGAGATGATAAACATTCGTAGCCTTTTTGGTAGCGGAAAGTTGAACATCTCCAAGATATTCGCCATTGCTTGCGCGAGTTAGCTTTGTAACAAAATTGTCGTTGCTATCAAAAACGGCGACCTTAGAATTAAGTGATTCGCCGTTTATTTTCGCACTAAAAGTAACCCTTGCACTTTTGCCAATCTCGATTCCGTAATTATCGGCACCAAAGGATTCAACATTTATCTGTTTTGCTTTTGCAGAACTGCCACCAATCGCAACAAACGAAAAGAGCATACACATACTAAGCGCAAAACAAAGCACCTTTCTCCACATGGAAATCCCCATTTTTACATTCACCTCCATAGAATTATAGATTATATTTTATCATGCATACATACATAAACAAAGCAAATACCGTAGAAAAATAGCGAAAATCCGTAAATTCACGAATATTTAAGAACACTAAACTAAAGGAAAAAGTATTGATAGACTAAACGTAAAAATATTGAAAAAGCATTGTTTCAGTGGGTTGATATTTTGTTATGGCTACCTGCATTTTTAAAACTTTTTCGAACTTGCATACGGTTCTGCACTTCAAGGCTGTATTTCTGCCAAACAAAATGGGTTGCTTATGAGTAGTGATTTGCCCGTCTGTCGGGTATCAAAGAGGATATTGGTTTATCTTGCACATAAATTACTACTGCATTTTCGGTCGTAAGTGTTGCAAAAGTATCAGCAGGCGAAAACAAGAGTTCCGCTCCAACGACTTTTGGGTGTTTGTTGGTTCCAAGGGTTTTTTTACCCTGTTTTTCATCCTCCTTTTCATACCCGTTTAAAATGTTCTATTTTTGATTTTGGCTATCTTGCACAAAAAAACGACCGCATTACGGTCGTTTTAGCTACTATTTCTACTGCGGCATTCTCTTGCGATACTGCTGTTGCTTGGCAGTTACAACCACATAACGCTTGGGGTCGTCGCCCTCGCTATGAGTTGTTACATAAGGATGCCCTTGTAATGCAGAGTGAATTATTCTGCGCTCGTAAGGACTCATAGGCTCAAATTTATAGGGCTTCCCACTCGCTCTTACGGCAGATGCTTTCGCCCTTGCAAGGTTTTTCAGTACCTCTTCACGCTTAACTCTATAACCCTGAGCATCCAAAGAAACCCGTATAAAATCGGTTTGTGCCTTGTTTTTATTAACATTAAGCTGTGTTAGATATTGCATTGCATCAAGTGTTTCGCCCCTATGACCAATCAGCGCACCAGGCTCTTTGGTGTCGATTTTTAAATGTAAGCCCCTCTCGCTTTCACCTGCTGATACTGTAGCTGGGCAACCCATCTTGTCTAATAGCTCGATTAAAAACTTACCTGCTTCACTGTTAGCCGCAAATTCCTCGGAATAGTCGATAGTGCTTGCTTGAACAACAGGCTTTTGATAATTTCTGTTATCCCTTTTATCCCGATTGTCCCTATAATCCCTGTAATCTCTATTTTCTCTATTATCCCTGTAGCCATTTAGCCTAGTGCTTCTGTAGCCCTCGTTATAGCTTCTTTGCTTAGGAGCATATTGGGCATTGCCCTCATTAGCTTCCCTTGCAGGTCTTTGCGTTTCATAATGTGGCTTGCTCTCGTAAGTATTCTCTTGCCTTCTTTGAGGTTCGTTTGGCTTATTCTCCTGCTCGAACATCTTTTTTACATCTGTTTCGGTTACATCACGCACAGTTAGCTTAACCACTGCGGGCTTTGCGCCTAAACCAAAAACGCCTCGAGTTTCGTTCTGAACAACATCTATATCAACTTCGTCAATCGAAATACCTAATTTGTTTAAACGGTTGAAAATCGCTTCATCAATCGTCTTACCCTCAGATAAGTAAACCTCGCTCATGTTTTATTCCCTCCAATCATTTGATGCGCTAAGCATCGCTTTCTTTTAACTTTAATGACAATGCAACGTTAATAATTAGCATTACTGCACTGCTCAATGTCCAATAGATAGAGAACGCTGAAGTATATGTCAAGCAGAAGAAGAACGACATAACAGGCAACAGGTACATCATATACTTGGTCATATTAGCTCCTGGGGCATTAGCCGCCGCCGTTGCTGTTTTAGCCTTTTGCTGTTTCTGCACATACCATGCATATAGGAATTGGAACAGCGTTGCTAAAATAGGTAGTATGAAAAACCCGTTGTTATATCCCTCGTAATGCTTAATTAAAGGCCCGGTTAGATTAGTATTTGTTGCCTTTGCACGCTCTAATGCTTTCTCCTTACGCTCGGCGCTTAAATCCTCATAGCCCTCTTGCTCGTCATAGAACAACCCCATATCCACTAATTTTTTATATACATCGGGATTCTCTTTTTGCAAGTAAATCAACTTCTTTGTATCTCTGTATGCTGCACCTTTGAAAAACTCGTCTGCTGGCATTACAACGGGCTTAAAGCCATTGTCCGCTTGCCAAATGTTATTTATCCATAAAAACTTAGACTGCAAAAATGTTTCAGAAACCTCGGATTCTGTTTCGGGATTCAAACCCGCTTCGGCTGCAACGGCCATGTTTCTGTCCATCTCGACAAGCATCTTTACATTCTGCTCATAGCCCCAAAATCTAAATGCGGCTATGAAGCAAAACAAAAGGGGTAGGGTGATAAGCAATGGCAAACAACCTGCGGTCATACTAACTCCATGCTCCTTCATAAGCTTTTGTTGCTCTATTTGATACTTTCTCGGATCGTCTTTGTATTTCTTTTGCAAATCTGCAAGAAGCGGCTGGATTTCTGCGTTTTTAGCCTGAGATTTACGCTGCGCAATGTCGGAAGGCAGCGTTGCAAGCCTTAGCACGACTGTACTTATTAAAATAGTCCAAAAAACGCTATTATTAAGAACATTCTCGCATAGCCAACGCATTCCGAGAAATATCCATGTAGTCAAGAAAAAGTCGCCTGTCAAATCTTTATCCTCGTTTCAAATGTCGATAGTGTGAAAAAGATAAAACCAATCTTTCATGCCCTATTTTTCTTAGGCGGAACAGGGTCGTAACCGCTTTTGCAAAGTGGATTGCACCTCAATATGCGCCAAAACGCCAAACATGAGCCAAAAAAAGCACCATGAATATTGATAGCCTCAATCGCATATTGCGAGCAAGTAGGCGTAAAGCGACAACTGGGGGGGAGGCGTGGGGAAATCTTTGTTTGATAAAATCTTATTAGCTTAATGAGGAATGCTCTCATACCCCAGCCTGCCCATTGTCTGTAGGCAATAATAAGCCTGCTTTGTTAAGTAAACTCTCAACATTTTCGGCTATGCCCAAAAAACTCTCGTACAATATAGGTTCTCTCGCAACAAAAATTATATTGCTTCCAGGTTTTATTCGTGGTAATAGTGGCGAAAAAGCCTCACGCAAACGGCGCTTAACACGATTTCTAATGACACTTTTGCCAATCTTTTTGCTAACCGAAAAACCTATTTTGGGTAGCTTGGAATTGCTTTTTCTAAACACAATAACCAAGCACTTAGAAGGAATAGACTTTCCGGTCTTATACACATACCTGAATTCTTTATTGCGTTTTAATGAGTAAAGCCTTTTCACATTTACTTCCTTTCACTAAATACGCAAAGCATCATCCCAAATAGGAATTATGCGCACAATACCTTTCTACCCTTTGCACGTCTGCGTGCCAATACGTTTCTTCCACTCTTAGAGCTCATGCGGTTTCTAAAGCCATGAACCTTTTTCCTATGCCTTTTTTTAGGCTGATAAGTACGAAGCATTCTGTTTCCCCTCCTTTTTTAATATTACGCGAAAAAATCGCGGATTCAATCAATAATTATATTAGACAAACTTAATGTTTGTCAAGCGAATAAGCAAAATTTATGTTTAGCTTGCCCGCGTGTCATTAAACCTACGGGCAAGCTAAACTAAAGTTTTATTTGCCTTCAAGCTCTCTTCTGCGCTTTACCATGAACGTAGCAACATGAACACCCTTTGTTCCACGCCCAAAACCCTCGTCTGCACCGTTTTTGCGTGCCAGCTCGGGAGTAACCTGTGTTCCACCGGCACAGAAAATAACCTTGTCCCTAATACCCATTTCGGTTGCAATCTGGTTTATGCGTGCAATGTTCTTATAATGAATATCGTCATGGCTTATAACCGTAGATGACAATATTGCATCTGCCTTCATCTCAACCGCAGCATTTACAAGCTTCTCTGGTGGTACAGAGGTTCCCAAGTAGATTACTTCTATTCCGTACTTCTCGATTCCGCCATGCTTTATGTCTATAATCTCACGCAAGCCAACCGAATGCTCGTCGTTTCCAACAGTTCCGCAAACTGCACGCAAGGGCTTTCTTTCAATCTCTGCCCTTATTTCATCATCGCTCATAATCTCTGGCTCTTTTGGAAGAACAAGCTTGTCAATGTCCAATTCAAACGGAATCTTGCCCTTAACCTCAATGCGTGTGCCCTCTGTCGGGTGCATGATTTCACAGTTTATTACCTCAACTTCTGTAAGGTTCATTTTCCTTGCAAACTCCAATGCAGCAGCCTGTGCAATGCGCTTTTCTGTCGGGAAGAACATTGTAAGCATAACAACACCGTCTGCCAACCATTCCATTTCGGGACGAATCTTATTCGAGAAGCCGGGGCGGAATTCTGCAACTGCGTCCATACGATTCCTTGCATTGTCCTCTTGGTCTAACTCGTCGATATAGATAATCTTTTCGGGCTTTTCCAAAGTACAGCCGCCAATCAATGATGCAGGGTCG
The DNA here is from genome assembly GCA_012511925.1 of Clostridiales bacterium. Taxonomy (GTDB): domain Bacteria; phylum Bacillota; class Clostridia; order Christensenellales; family CAG-138; genus DUPG01. The sequence goes on along the minus strand of JAAZFD010000002.1, from coordinate 4,049 downwards.
TTTACAGCATTTTTGTCATACTGCGCTACATTGTTGTAGCCATAGTGCGCCGTAACGGGAGCCATATAGTCAGATTCACGCTTGAACAAGGTGCCTGCGCCTATGCCTGCATCGGCTTTACGAACTATTCCGTCTCCGTTGCGCTCGGGATACATTCCAGAGTCCACAAAGAAGCCTTCCTCAACCGAATTGAAGTAGCCGCCCAGCTCAATCATTTCTTCCATGAACAATACAGCACGCTCCTTCAATTCACGAGCGTTTTCGTGCAGACAACCGTCTTTTTTCAACTCGACCAAGTCCATTAAGCCGTCTAAGCCGATTAGCGTTTGCTTTGCTGTGTCGCAAGCCTCTATGTTATAGATGTGCCAAGGAACGTTTCTGCCCTCGTCGGGTGTGATTGTTGACTGTATGTCTGCGCTCGTTAGCTTCGAAATAAACATATTGAGTACATGAGTTACGGTTGCTTCGCGCGTTGAAGCCTCGATGTACTTCGTGTTCATTTGAGCACGCATACGGTAATCGGAGAAGAAATCACGCAATGCAACGGCGTACGGCAAGTCCATGTGTACGCAAGGAGCGGGAGTTGCAGTTGGCGGAACGGTTGACAAACAGATGTTTTGCTTATCGATTCCAACCTTAGCGGAGAAAATCGAGTTAATAGCGTGTTGAACCATAAGCTCGGGCATTACCTTCCACGCTTCCCTTGCGGTTGCGTTTGCGTTGTGCGCTCCGTCAATCTGTGCCATGCCAGCCCATGCGATTAACTTTTTGGACTCGCAAGCATCAACAAATGAGCGTACCATATTTATATTTCGGTAAATTACATTGTACTGAGGGTCTTGGTGAACGCCGTTCACGCCTTCCTCTGCAAACATAACTGCAATGTCGGGACCTGCAACGCCAGAAACGTATGAGTGGTAGTTTATGGGTCTGCCAACCTCGTCCTCAATCATGTCAAGCGCTTTTCTTTGTGCTCTAACCTGCTTGCGAGTGATTGGAACTCCGCCCATGCCCTGCGGTGAGCCTTCGATTAGTCCGTCAAAGTGCGATTGTCCTGCGGTTCTTATAACCATTATGTGGTCCGCACCATGATGTGCTGCCATACGCATTCTGCGGATATCATCCTCGAATCTGCCCGATGAAATTTCTGTAGTGATTACGGGTTGCGGCTGTGGGTCTATATCGCCAAAATAATGTGCAGGGGGCAGTGGAACGCTTGATTTTAACGGCTCGGTTGCATCCTTGTATGTGAAGGGTCCCATTTTTAGGTTCTTAACAGGCTTTCTCCATGTCCAACCTCTGCGCCTTGGACGATAGCTTTCTAAATCCTTTAGAATTTCTTCTACATCTATATTCTTATCTGGGGGCAATCTGTATTCGCTCATTTTGTACCTCCTTTGAATTGCATAACCGCTTCGTTCCAAAGTTTGCCCTCGCTTAACTGTACGCCAATTTCACGAATTTCCTTGTTATTAGCCTTTGCCAAGCGGTAGATAACATTACCTGCGCCATGAGCAATAAGGTTGTTCTCTATACAACCGTCAACAATTTCCTTAGCTTCAAGCGATGAAAAGCCCATACGCAAAAGTACGGAACGCTCGATTGCTGGGGTTGTGTATTCATAACCCATTTTCATCATAGGCTCGGTTAGCTTGTCAGCCAATTCCCAGAACCTTGCCTTTAACTGCTCGTCGCTAAGATTAGCTAAATGAGCTCGTCTTTGGTTAAAATCATCTTTTCTCTTCATTTATGACTCTCCTTTAATATTATTTGTTTAGTTCTTCTATCGCTCTTAAAACAAAATCGCAGTTAGTCTTGGTTTCCTCACTCAAGAACTTAATATCCTCTGCTGTTGGCTTATTAAACCCTGCAACCTTATTCTTAATGTACGATTTTCTTAACTGCTCCATATTATAATCAACAGCTTTTATCATGCTGGGGTGTTGGGGCAATATTATATTCTTTCCTGCAACCTCATCCTGCGGATTACCAAAGAAAATCTCTATGCCGTTATCACGTGCAAATGAAAGCTGTGGGTTTATATGCTTGCCTGCGCCTGTGTATTCGGTTTCTTGAACGACTATGGTTTGGTTCTCGTCCATCTCCTGAGCCAAATAGAAAGCAGCCGCCAATGCCGTATTACCTGCAGGACCCTTTTCAAGTCCCTCAAGCGATGCCAAAGCCTCGGTGATATAGAAAACCTCGCCTTGGTTTACGGTTACATACCTATCCATGTAGCGTAAAGGTCTTGCCGCACTTCTTGGAACGTCTGAACGGTCGGGGTTGGTTGCAAAGGGCATTCCAAAGCCTGTATGGCTTGTGGTGAACGACTTTTTGTTGAACTGACCATCTGAAGCCATGTGCAATCCCTTTAGGTTTACGCTTGCCGCAACAACTTGCGCCTTGCAGTTAGCTTGCTTTAAGCCTCTTGCTGTTCCTGTTAGGTTTCCGCCGCCTGCATTCGAGCATACCACAACATCGGGCTCGCAATTATAATCTTTTCTGAACTGCTGTGCTAATTCATAGCCTAAGGACTCAACACCAGCAATTCCAAACGGCGTGTAAAGCGATGCATTGAAATATCCTGTTTCCTCTAATAATAATAATACGCTGTAAAAAAGCTCTGGTCCTACTGAAAGCTGCACAACCTCTGCACCCAACGCTTCGCACTTCCTTGCCTTTTCTACTATTTCTGGCTGTCCTTTGCCCTCTGAATCGAAACATTCTTGAACCACTATGCACTTTAACCCTGCCATAGCGCAAACAGATGCAACCGCTGCGCCATAGTTGCCGCTTGTGGCTGTGATTACGCCCTTGTAGCCCAACTTTTTAGCATGGTAAACAGAGGTTGCCGCCCTGCGAACCTTGAAGCTGCCAGAGGGGTTAGACGCTTCGTCTTTTAGGAATATTCTTGCGCCCTTGCCTGGCTTTGCGCACTTTCGTGCCAATTCGGTTATGTTCTTTAACTCGATTATTCTCGTATCGCCTATTGAAAAACCCTTTTGAATGCGAATTATATCCTCTAATGTGTAGCCAGTGTCTTTCATCATAGCTTCGTAATCGAAGGCTATAGAGCCGCTTTCGAACATATCATAGTCCATGCCTACGGACTTTTTCATTATTTCGTTTTTTCTCTGCATTACGGCTTGGTAGCTTAAATCTTTCATTTTTCTCCCTCACCGAATACAATGCTTCTTACTTGGTCGCCCACCTGTAAAAGCTCTGGAACAAGATTTCCAAAGCTATGCGTATAATGTGAAGCATCATCAACTAATTTTCCACTTACCTGCCTACCTGTGCGAGTAATAACGGAAACCTCATCTCCAATATTGGCTGTTTCATCATTTAGATATCCCTTAACCCACATCTCCAAAGGAACGGAGCGAGTGTCATCGGGGATAGTTGTTGCCCTTGCATCGGGTTCTAACACTATGCGATGAATCTGCACATAATCATGTTTCTTTGCCATATTTATCTCCTAGTCAAATTCTTGAAAATTGCCGTTACGCCTAAATTAGCGCAACGGCAAAAAATTAGTCTTCTATGTAATCTCTAAAATCACCCATGATTGCACGTGGTACGGGCAAATCGAGCATCGTTTTCAAGCCAGGTCTTGCGTTAATAATATGAGGTATCATATTTACGCACATTGCTATAGTGCCTATGCCGCCGTCAACCTCGGGTTGAATAGCCATGTCTACATTTGGTGAGCCTTTAAGCTCGATATAGTCGCCTGTGTGTGTGCCTTCCATTTCGGGCTCAATCTGTTGAGGATGATACATATCGATTTTCAATTCGCCGTCAACATAGCCTTGACCGGTCATATTTATGCCTGCCAATGAGCCGGCTTTCGCAAATCCGTAGGGCGCTTTGCGGTCAATCGTTGTAACTATGGGCTTCATCTGCTGTTCAAACTTGTCAACTTTCCAACCCAATGCTTCGGCTATCATGCCAACGGACTCTGCAAAGCCAACGTGTCCTGCCAATGTACCGTCTTTTTCACGACGCTCAAACTCCTCAACGCTGATTCCTATTCCCTGCTCTTCCAT
>JAAZFD010000103.1 GCA_012511925.1 Clostridiales bacterium | reverse complement strand
GCGCTGGAATTCGTTGGGATGCCTGAAGCGAGATTGTCTATTGCTCAAGCGATAATTTTTTTGTGCGAAAGCCCTAAATCGAACTCTGTTGTAATGGCGATATTAGAGGCTATGCAGGATGCCAAAAGTACGATTGATGAGCCTGTGCCTGTTTATTTGCGTGATACCTCATACAAGGGAGCAAAGGTTTTGGGGGACGGCGTTGGCTATAAGTATCCGCACGATTACCCAAATCATGAGGTCGAGCAAGAGTATATGCCTGTTTCCGTTAAGGGGAAAAAGTATTATGTTCCAAGTGAAATGGGGCTTGAAGCGAGAATTGCCGAAAAACACAAGAACAAAAAAGATAAATAGCTCCTCATTATTAGCGTAAATCGGCTATTTACGCGCGACTAATCACGAAGTTTGAACTGGAGTATATGCCTATTTCTATAAAGGCAAAAAGTATTATACCCTGCATGAAATGAGCCTTGAAGCGATAATTTTTGAAATACATAAGAATAATAAAGATAAGTAGCTCCGCATTATTAGCGTAATTTGGCTATATCTGTACAACTAATCATGAGGTCGAGCAGGAGAATATTCCTGTTTCTTTAAGGGCAAGAGCATAATATCCTGTGCGAAAATATCATGAACCAGAAAAAAATAAATAGTTCAGCCCATTATTGCATAGATATTAGTGCGGATAATGGAGGGAAAAATGCGGAATCTATTCAAGAACAAGTTAGTTGTTACTTTCACTCTCTGCTTTTTCGGTGTAATAATTATTTTTTGCGCAGCATTTTTGCTAAATGGTGGCACTCTGCCTGTTTTTACGAGCTCAAACGATGATTGCGATGTAAAAAGCCTTTTGCTCTTGCAGGCGATTGATGAAGTTGGTTCATGCAACCCCGAAGCTGCCGCAAGAACTTGGGCAAGCGGATTAGAAAAACGAAGTGCTGCTTTGCAATACGTTGTAATGAGCAAAGAGTTAAAAGGTAAGTATTTTGGGCAGTTAAAAAAAGCATCACCTAACTGGGTTACGGGAGTATCAAGTCCATGGGTGAATAGCTATGAGATTACGAGTGTTGAGCACATGGGCGATAAAACAAGCATTTTTACGCTTAAGTTTTTGCTTGCAACTTCTACAGGACCTGCAGGGGAATATTCAGCGGTCTTAACGATTGAAAAGCAAGGCGACTATTGGCGAATCGTGAAGATTTCAGCTGACGAACAACTTTATCCCTACACGCTATTTTCAAACTAGGTAGTCTAAAATTATGCTCCACGCATCAATCAGCCTGTCTAAATTCCATGCCGCATTTGCAGGGCTTGTTGAGGGCAGGCTAATTGCTTTAATATGAGTTTTAGGAAGAATATGCTTGTTGTATAGTCGTGTGGCTGTCTTTCCATTTGCAAAAATGCTTTTAATATTGCTATTGTTGAGGATAATTTCTAAATCGTTAGGAACAACATCTGAAATGCTGCTATCGTCTGAGCCCACTATATTGCACGACTGTATTACATCCCATAATGCAATGTGGTTATTGATTAGCATATCCCTTTTTTCTTGAATACTGTTTGGGGTTTCGCATTTTAAAATAACGGATAACACTTTCCAAAACCTATTTTGCGGATGCGCATAGAAAAACGCTTGCTCTCTTGACTTTACCGAAGGAAAGCTACCTAAAACAAGTATTTTTGAGCTTTTGTCGAATATTGGCGGAACATTGTGGCGTATCATGTTGTTAATATGCCCGATAAATAGCCTAAAAACTCATAGATTATAAATTCTTGAGATTCCTGTGGGTAGTAATAATGCCCAGAGTTTTCGGCAATGAGAGTTTTCACATTCTCATGATTTTTGACATAGTGTAAGGACTTTCTGCTTACGATTTCATCGTCTGATGATTGGATGATTGTAATAGGAATATCTAATTCGCCTAACAATTTTCGTGTAGCATTACTTTTTCTCAAAAGCTCGACATAGCGTGGAGTGCAGGCTAAGTATTCAAAAGCGCTTTTGGTGCTTATGCTGTTAGCTTTTCTTGCGGCGACAATTACTTCGTTATCGTTTCTTTTTGTAAAGCCGATTATTAGGCTTTGTTCTATGAATCGAAAGCGCATTTGTAAAACTAAAGGTATTGCAAGTAGGAAAAGTCCTTTGATTTTATTAGGATAAGTTAGCGCTGATTGTACCGCCAATAATCCGCCCATGGAATGCCCTACTATTATGATGTTTTCGTACTCCTGCTCTAATACCGCAATTCTTTCGTCAACATGGCTTTGCCACGCTTGCATACTTGTTTTTGAAAAGTCCTTTGCTGTGCCGCCATGTCCAGGAAGTAGCAGGTTTTCAATCGAGTATTTATTGTCGAGCGCTTCAATCATGTAATTGAATTGGTATGGGCTGCCCTGTATTCCGTGTATGAAAACAATTACGGTGTCGGATTGGGTTTTATAGCTGTATTCTTTGTGAATGTTCATACTTCCACCGTTACTATATGCTGCAACTCATTTGAGGGAGAAAGCAATTTTTCTTTAAAAAACTCCGGGTATAGGTAAGAATCACTTAGCTTATCTAATGGAATCCAAAACAAGCACTCTTTCGCTCCGAACTCCGTATAGCTGTTGGAGATGATGTTGAGTTTCTCTTGGTCTTTTATGTAAAAGTAGAATGAAAGCTCATGGAATCTCTCTTTCGTTACCTCTTCCACAAAAAATGTTTCGTGAATGAAGCCTAATCTATCTATCTCCATGTGTAAGCCCGTTTCCTCAAACACTTCTCTGATTACTGCTTGCTCGGCAGATTCGTTCAGCTTAACACGCCCGCCTACGCTATAAAAGTATGGTGATGTTTCGTTTTTTACCATTAAGAGTTTATTATCGTGGATTATAATTGCGCCAACACGATAATTGAATCTGCCCTTATCAGTTTTGAAAGTTAAGTCCATACTGCCTCCAAATAAACAAACCCCAAAAACATAAGCCTTTGGGGTTGTAAGTAAACATTTGAGATATTATCTCTTTGAGAACTGCGGTGCACGGCGAGCTGCTTTTAGGCCGTACTTTTTACGTTCTTTCGCTCTGGGGTCTCTTGTTAAGAAACCGGCTGTTTTAAGTGTCTTTCTCATCTCTGGTTCAGCACGCAATAAAGCGCGTGAAATTCCATGACGAATAGCACCGGCTTGACCTGTTGTACCGCCACCATGAACGTTAACCAACACATCGTACTTAGCTGTGGTAGCAGTTAATTCCATGGGTGCACGAACAATCATCTTCAATGTTTCCATACCGAAATAATTTTCGATATCACGCTTGTTGATTGTGATACTTCCGCTACCTGGTACTAAACGAACACGTGCAATCGACTTCTTACGTCTGCCTGTTCCAATAAAAACTGTGTTTGCCATAATTATCTCCTAACCACTTATTTTAACTCAAGCTTTTCGGGCGTTTGTGCCTGTTGCTTGTGCTCAGGTCCTTTGTAAACACGAAGTTTTGTAAGCATGCTGCGACCTAAGGGTCCCTTAGGCAACATCAAGCGAATAGCTTCTGTTACAACAAATTCGGGTTTTTTGTTCATCAATGCCCTGTAGGGAATCTCTTTCAATCCGCCCGGATATCCTGAATGACTGTAATACTTCTTCTGGTCGAGCTTATTGCCTGTTAAAACAATTTTATCTGCATTAACGATTATTACATGGTCGCCTGTATCAACATGCGGTGTAAAGG
>JAAZFD010000102.1 GCA_012511925.1 Clostridiales bacterium | reverse complement strand
TGCGGACAGATGCTATGGTATTCAGTTTGGTGCATTGGCAGGGTTACCCGATTCGGTAGTTACAAGAGCAAAGCATATATTGAAAGACTTAGAAATGAACGCTCCGAATCATAAGAGTTCAAAAGTTGAAACAAGCGAACAGAGCGTTGCAGTTGACGAGATTTACTCCCAGTTATCACGCATAGACCCCGACGAGCTTTCGCCAAAGGAAGCGCTGAATTTAATTTTTCACCTGCACAAGCTAACGAAGGTGAAAAAGGGAAATTAGTATGAGTGATATTATTGTATTAGACAAGTTAATATCAAATAAAATTGCCGCAGGCGAGGTTGTAGAGCGTCCTGCTTCAGTAATAAAAGAGCTTGTAGAGAATTCGATTGACGCTAAAAGTACGGCTATTGCAATCGAAATAGTTGACGGTGGAATTACCTATATGAGGGTTGCCGACAACGGAACAGGCATGGACGAGGAGGACGCAAAGACCGCATTTTTGCGACATGCAACAAGTAAGCTAAAAAGCGAGAACGATTTGTTTGCTATTTCTTCGCTAGGTTTTCGTGGAGAGGCTTTGGCTTCTATCGCCGCCGTTTCAAAGGTTAGTCTAAAAACGCATAAGGAAAAAGCGGAATATGGAACTGCCGTGAACATTGTTGGCGGAGTAACTGAAAGTGTTTTGCCCTGCGGTTGTCCTGCGGGGACTACAATTGAAGTAATAGACTTGTTTTATAATGTTCCCGCACGTTTGAAATTCTTAAAAGCTGCACGAACTGAAGCAAGCTATATTATCGATTATGTAGCAAGAATGATACTTGCCAGACCCGATATTTCGTTCAAACTGACAAGCAATGGCAAGGTAGTTTATCATTCCCGAGGGGATTCGAACTTAAAGAACGCAATTTATAGCGTTCATGGCGAGGAATATATGCCGCATCTTAAACAGGTAAGCTATTCTGATGGCGAGCTTAGGATAAAAGGCTTTGTTGGTACAGAGCAAATAAGCAGGTCAACAAGGCAACATCAATCTGTTTTTGTGAACGGCAGGTATATTCGCTCGGGACTTGTTTCGCAAGCGGTTTCAGATGCTTATGATACAAGGATTATGACAGGGAGATTTCCTTTCTGCGTTCTTTCTATTTCGATTGACTATTCAGAGGTTGATGTAAATGTTCACCCCAACAAAATGGAGGTGCGTTTTCGTGATGAGTTGAGAATTTCTTCAGCCGTAACCGTAGCAGCAAAGCAAGCATTAGGGGTTTCACAAGCGCCGTCATATTTTGTTTCGCAACCAGAAAAACATGAGTTTTCGGAAGCGCAAGCGACCAATTTTCAATCAACCGAAAATGTAGCACCGCAAAACGATGAAGCCAATGAGCGCCTAAAAAGCATTCAAGATTTTATAAATTGCGATTGCGTTTCGCCTGTTGTTGCGCCTATGGATAATACGGTAATCATTCAAGAAAACAACGATGGCTTATCCGATTTACCACCCATATTTTCTGCACCAAAGGTATTTGAAAGCACCTATGAGCCTGTTCACATCAATTTCGGCTTTGAGCCTTTTGAGGTTGTCGGAT
>JAAZFD010000101.1 GCA_012511925.1 Clostridiales bacterium | reverse complement strand
GCTTAAACAGCTCCATATTATCCTGCATAATATCAATAATTTCGGCTTGTAAGGCACGGTCGCTCTCCATACGTGCATTCTGTTTATCAGAGTTTTTCATCGCGTTCTGATACGCCTCATCTTGAGAAACCTTTGCCGGTATACGTTTAATCTGCGCTCGAACATTGTCTGCATCTTTCCAATCAATATTGCCAAACAGGTCATTAAACGTTGACAAAATGCTAGTTAGAAAATCATACTCTGGGGGTTGCATTTCTCCAGCAGTACCTGTGGGAACAGGGTTAACCTCTGCGTTTGTGTCTTCTATTTGTATAGAAATCATAGCATTTGCCTCGTTGCGATAACTGTCAAGGTCGATTGCATCGATGATGGTAGCAGAAAAGTCCTCATCTTGTGGCGAGGGCAACTTTGGCAAGAGGAATCTAAGAAAAATTGACAGCCTTTCCCACTCTACATCACCATAAGGCAGAATCGCTCCTAAAAAACTATACAAGCGCACAAACGCCTTTGCTGAACTTTTGAACTCTACTTGCGCATCCTCGTCTAATTCCTTGTATAAAGCGGCGCATGTGTCCAAGATAGGATAAAGCATTTCTCTCTCCGCTCCATTTAGATATAGTTCTAGAAAGTTGTTTACATGATAGTTTGTATAAACTTGATGCTGTTGCATATTAGAAATCAAATCGTAGAGCTTGTTGGGGTCGGTTTCGCCTGAAAGGATAGTTGTGCGGTAATACCGAGAAAAAGCCTCCTGAATATCGTATGAATCGTTTGCAAAGTCTAACACAAATGTATCGTGCTTCTCGGGGTGTGAGCGATTAAGCCTTGAAAGAGTTTGTACTGCTTTGATGTCTGTCAGAACCTTGTCAACATACATCGTGTGCAAAAGCGGTTCATCGTAGCCAGTTTGAAATTTTTCTGCAACGATTAAGAATCTATATGGCTCGGTTTTGAATTTCTTTTCGATTTGGTTGCTTGGGAATCCGTTTACTATGGTCTCGGTAAGTTCCTTACCATTGTATTCTTTCTCACCAGAAAATGCGATGATAGCTTTATACGGACTCTTGCGCACCTCAAGGCAACGGGAAATTGCATAGTAATAATCTATTGCGCGTTCAATGCTTGCGGTAACCACCATGCAACGAGCTTTTCCTCCAATTTTGGCTTTGGAAATAACTTGCTCGTGAAAATGTTCCGTTATTATTTGCGCTTTGGTGTTCAACGCAAACTGGTCGCTTTCTACGAATGCACGAAGCCTTTTCTGTGCTTTTTTCTTGTCGAACTTCGGATTGTCCGCTATGGTTTTCGCCAGCTTGTAATAACTGCTTATCGTTGTGTAGTGTTGCAGCACGTCTAAAATAAAGCCTTCCTGTATCGCTTGTTTCATAGAATAATTGTGGAATGGATAGTATTTATTCGTTCCGTCCGTTTGTGGAACCGCTACACCGAACATTTCTAAGGTTTTGTTTTTTGGTGTGGCGGTAAAAGCGAAATAGCTTGCATTTGAAAGCATCTTGCGTCCTTCGATTAGTCGATTAATTCTATCCTCAATATCGTCATCGGGATTATATTCTCCACTTAGTGCGATGTTCATAGAAGCAGACATATTGCCGCTTTGGCTCGATTGCGCTTCGTCTATTATAATGGCAAAATCTCGTCCCTTATGTGCAGTTCCGATATCTTCTAAAATGAATGGAAATTTGTGAACAGTAGTGATTATGATTTTCTTTCCGCCTGCAATCGCTTTTCTAAGGTCGCCAGAGCTTTCTGCCCATGCAATAGTGCTTGATACCTGCGTAAACTGCTTGATTGTATCACGAATTTGCTTGTCGAGATTGATACGGTCGGTAACTACGATAACAGAATCGACGATTGTATCGCCGTTGCGTTCCAAGCCAATAAGCTGGTGTGCTAACCATGCAATAGAGTTCGACTTTCCACTTCCTGCGCTATGCTGAATCAAGTAACGCTTCCCTACTCCATTTTCTTTCACATCTGCGAGTAAAGATTTTACGACAGCAAGCTGATGATAGCGAGGAAAAATCTGTTTATACGATTTTGCCTTTGTGTCGGGGTCTGTTTCCTCAACTGATTGAGCATAGTTTTCGATAATGTTTGCAAGCTCGTGCTTTGTAAAAATCTCTTTCCAAATATAGTCTGTCATAATGCCGTTTGGGTTCGGTGGATTGCCTGCACCATCGTTGTAACCCTTATCAAAGGGTAAGAACCAAGAGCTTTTTCCGCTTAGTTTCGTACAGAACTTAACTCTTTCATCGTCTATTGCAAAATGTGCCATGCAACGCTTAAAAGAAAACAACAGCTCCTTGGGGTTGCGATCGGTTTTATATTGCCAAACTGCATCATCAACGCTTTGATTTGTTAGAAGGTTTTTCAACTCGCAAGTGATAATGGGTAGCCCGTTTATGAATACGCATAAATCCAAAGCAAGGTTTGCGCTGTTTTTAGAATACGTAAGCTGGCGAGTTACGCTGAAAATATTTTGCTCGAATAGCTTTTTCGCCTGTGCGTTCTTTTCAGATGGTGTCATATAGAACATAACAAGGTTGGCTGGGTAAATCTTTACTCCATTTCTAAGCACATCTATAATGCCACGCTTTGCTATTTCTCCGCTTAGGCGGTTGAGAAAGCCATTGCGCTTCAGTTCGCTTTGGTTAATGCCTAATTGCTGGTACTGCTTGGGTTGGGTTGACTCTAAAAAGCGGAAAAGCCTTGTTTCATCAACTGCATACTCACGATTAAAGTCGTAATTTTCGCCCTGCTCAAAGCCGTTTTGCGTAACAAGGTGGTTTACTATTAGGGTTTCAAAACCCGATTCTTTTAGGTTGGTTGGCATGTTAATCCTCCTTTTATGGCATAGTTCCAATTTCTTCAATTTTTATGCTGTTCCGAATCGATGGCGCAGAATCATAACAACGAGGATATCTTATATCTTTATCATTCTTGCCTTTTTCTGCTATCTTCTTTAATTCTTCAATACTCTTCACGCCTAGCAGAGGAAATAATTTTTGACAATGTCTTATTGAAACCATTTGGTTCCAGATTGATTGTTTTGAATACGAGTCGTGGTAACAATACAATATCGGAAACCAGTAATGGTGGTAAATATTCCCCGAAAATTCATAAACACACGATAGTTGATACAAGACCACATCGGCATTTGCAAGCGATTTTTGTGTAATAATTGGCCTCTTTTCTCTCTTAACAGCTATATCTCCCGCTAAAGTAAAGTTGTTTGGCTTATCGCTATTAGGTTTAATATGCTCGTCAATATATTTAAAATATGGACGGAACTTAACGAATGTATGAGATTTAGTAGTAGCGTTGAGGGGATTCTCGGCTAAGAAGTATGTTCTATAGAGTAACTCAAATAAATCATTGTACTTTTCAAAGTGGATGAAATATGCTGTAGCTCCTATAAACATTTCCCATACAATGAATCTTGAAAACTCTAATTCATTGTCGTTATATGAACGTTTCCCTTCTTGGACATAGAATGTAGCATTATAAAGTTGCTCAAAGAAATCTCCTAAGATTTTACCTACATCCAAGTCGCAAGCAATTAGGGCGTCAACGTAGTCAAAAAACAAATCACGTAACGGTTTAGCATTATCAATCTGTGCAAGCAGATTCCTGTCAAAGTTTTCATCTTTAATAGGCGCAAGCAAAAGAAGTGCGGCGCTATACTCTACGCAAAAATTCTTGATGTTGTATTGTATTTTGTTTTCATTCTTGCCGTCATAATGCTGTACTTGTTTTAAATGCCTGCGAACTGCGGAGAAGTCTACACTTTCGTCGTTGAGCCATTCAGGCATTTTGCCAAGGGCGGGCTTGCGGTATTTGGGTTTGTCGTGCAAAATCCGCAAAAGCTCATCGTAGTTTTTCTCAAACAAAGCATCGTCTGACATATCTATATAAATACGAGACTTAAGATAACTAGGTACGCACTCTTTATCGTCCTC
>JAAZFD010000100.1 GCA_012511925.1 Clostridiales bacterium | reverse complement strand
GTACAGGTAGCCTATAAGCGTTTCAAGACCCGTTGCAGTTTTATATTCCTTTATGGTTGCGCTTTTTGGAACTGTGCCGTTGTGCGCATTTCTGCCCCGCTTGAAAACTGCCTGTTCTTCCTCTGTAAGTGTATTTTCAATCATTTCATAAGCCCTTGCCTGTGCCTTTGCGTTTACCATTTTTGTGGCTTTTATATGCAATCCATGCACCGTATGGCTTGTGTGGTGCAATAGATAGGTGCGTATGTAAAGGTCGAAAATCGTATCGCCAATGTATGCCAAAGCGAGAGGACTTAGCAGGCGAGGATTTATGCTTTTTTCCTCTGAAAATGCACCGATAACGGTATTGTGGACAGAGTTTTTTGGCGTAATGTTCATTATTAGTATTATATCCTATTGTGGCAAATGCTTTCAAGTGAGAATCGTTTGGCTAATAAAAAATACGCACCCCCAATATTGAGGATGCGTATTGGTAGAAGACTTAGTTTAGTCTGCCTTGCCGCCTGTTGCGTAGTCGCATGGCTGTATACGATAGTTTGTTACTCTCCACATTTCGGATGAAAACATATTGTTAGCATCCGAAAATATTATGCCATTTTCATCAGGCGTTGGTGGCGGATTCCCAAAGTTGTGTTCATCTACACCTTCCAATCCGCCCATAGTGAAGTCGGATGAATATATGATGTTCTTTACAATAATATCGCCTTCAACAACATCATACACAATCTTTAATATGCCATCAGTCAAAAGGTGCATTGATATGATTGGTTCCCCAGCCTTGTATCTCGACTCGTAATCTTTTGGAGAAACTTTGCTTAAATCAGTACCGTCGGCGAAATAATCGTAAATAATGGAGTCAATCTCTGCAACTTCCATAATGCTCATACCTTGTTTAACCTTTTCAAAGTCAGAATACGAAAGTGTCTCCCTCATCCAAATCGGAAAACCGGTAGTAACAGGTCGCCCACCCAAACCAGAATAATTAAAGAACAAATATAGCCTTGCACCAGTATCCGATTGATACATAAAGTAGTAATCCGGGAATGAGGTATCCTCAACACCATGAACATACCTAACTGCTTGAGTTGGAGTAAGATTTAGCAAGTCATACGCATCGAACTTTGTGCTAGTCCAGCTTGGCCAATGGTCGTAGTTTCTCCCTATCCCTCCTGGGTAGGCACCCAATAACTCTCGGTCAGTATAAATCGGAATTCTAAGCGGCTTAGTTGAATTCATAAAGGTAACGTGAGATATGATATACTTCTCAAAGTCATTGCGTGATAAATCTAAAGACTTTTTCTCGCCTTTATAGTATTCTATGTTCGAGTAACTAGCCATGCTTTTTCTAATTGATTCATTGCCTTTGCTTGTTAGCTTAAGTGCCGTTGACGGAGTAGGTACTACTGAAATAAGCATAACCGCAATCAAAGCAAGTGCGAAAGTTGTTCTGAAAAACAAAACTTTTTGATGTTTCATAATTCTTTTCCTCCTTATTTATTTCTATTCATAGCTAACTCATGCTATTTTATCATTTGTGATAATATTATATACCCTTTAATTTCCTTTGTCAAGCGAAAATTGTTTTTGTTTTACCATTTTTTCAGATATTATATACAATTTGCGTAATTAGCTATTTTAAACTATTTAGAAAAAAGCGGGAGGATATGGAATCCTCCCCTACGGTGTGTGTTTGTGATGTAGGTTGCGTTGCGTATCCTATCGTAAAGATTTTATCTTAACCAACAGCACCGCAATATCCGCAGGCGATACCCCCGAAATGCGTGATGCCTGACCTAAGTTCTTAGGTTTTGTTTGGCTAAACTTCTGCCTTGCTTCAACCTTCAAGCCATGTATATTCATATAGTCTAAATCGGGCGGAATTTCTATTCGCTCAAGCTCGTTAAAGCTCATAACCTGCTCTTTTTGCTTTTTAATGTAGCCCTCGTACTTGGCTGTGGTTTCTGCTTGCTCTACTATCTCATCGTCATAGTTGGGTAGGCTTGGGAATATCCTTGTCAAGTCGG
>JAAZFD010000099.1 GCA_012511925.1 Clostridiales bacterium | reverse complement strand
GTGTAATACTGATGGCATTTATTCTTGGTTTCCCTGCAAACGAGGTAGTAATCCCCATAACCATTATGGCGTATATGTCGAAGGGCAGTATTTTAGAGCTAAGCAGCCTTGAAAGCCTAAAAGCGTTGTTTGTGCAAAACGGCTGGACGTGGATAACGGCAATTTGCGTTATGCTGTTTTCTCTTATGCATTGGCCTTGCTCAACAGCGTTGTGGACAATCAAAAAAGAAACGGGCAGTTTGAAATGGACCGCCATAGCGTTCATAATCCCAACGATAATTGGATTCTTGCTATGCTTTGTGGTTTCGAATGTTGCAGGGTTGTTTGTATGAACGCCTGCGTCGTAATGCAAAATGCAGAATGCAGAATCAAGAACGAAAGCACGATTTTGCCGCAAAACACGCCGCTACCACTAATATCTATACTCTATGTTTGTGTAGGGGCGGGCATTGCCCGTCCACCAAAAATAATATACCACTCAAACTACAAAAGGTAGAATAACCTATCGCCGTGCGGATTTCACATTTTTCACGCAGGATTACCCCATGTCCGCAGCACGCATCACGCGCCTAAGGCGTGCATCACGGGCAAAGCCTGCATCACGCACCGAAGGTGTGCATCACTTAAGAAGCATCTATCCGCCGTGCGGATTTCACATTTTTCCGTAGAAAAATATTTCACCCATTCGAAGAATGGATTTCACCACACGAGGCGATTTCACCTTGCGTAGCAAGATTCCGCCTATCTATTCTGAAATTCCCTCAACACCTGCTTTGCCGCATAATACGTAAAGGGCAGGTGGGTTTCAAGCTGATAATCCATAATTGCGCTTGTAATCTCAGATAAATCGAAATCCCTGCCTGTTTCAGTTAGCTTTTTGTGAATGAATCTTGCAAAGTTCGCAACCGATAGGTTCTCCAAATTTATGTACGATTGAAACACATGAGATATTTTCTGCTCAACCGCTGTGCAATATACGAGTATGTTTTGTGGCAGGCTCTTTTTTAGCTGTCTTTCTATCTCTGGTATGTTGCTGTCGCAATCGTCAACTAATAATACGAACTTCAAGGGCTGTTTGGATAATGCTTCGGCTAAGTTGCTTAGCTTGAAAATCGCTCTAACATCTCTACCGCTAATCTTAACAAGCCTAACCTCCTGCAACTCATGTAGCAACGCAAATACCATGGTGGTTTTACCCATGCCCGATGCGCCTGTAATAAGCGTGTTTTTAACCTCATCATCACGCATGAATGCAATAGTGTTGTTTATTAGTTGGTTTCTTTGCTCTTCATATAAGCACTCTGCTGCATCCTCATAAGAGATTATAGACCTGTTGTATGGTACAAGTCTATAATCACTATCCTTTGAAACAAACTCAAACACATTGTATTTCAAAAAGTCGCCTGTACCATAGGAATAAAAGAAATTCCACAAATCATCTATAAGTCCGCTTCTGTCCTTTGCCAAGCAACGCATATAGATTTCCTCTAATGCAGAATCGGAAACATAATTATCCCTAAGTTCAAACTCGCCGTAATCCCACGAAAGGCAAGAGAAAGCGGCGTATTTTGCTGGAATAGCAGATTCTGATTTTGGAGTTTCACGCGGGGGAACGTTGTGGCTTACTCCTCCCAATGCGGCGGAAGCCATAGTCGCAATTCTGTCGTTTGTACGGTCGGTTCTTTCACCGGAAGCCAACTCTAACCAGCGTTGAACATCTGCGGAATTCATTTTTGCGGCAGTTAAAAGAATTGCTAAATCCTCACGCATAGCCGCATATACAGGCGTGTCTATAAAGCCCTGCGCCGCCGCAACGGAAAAGCTATTAGGCACCTCTAAAATTATGTATAGAATATAATCAACAAATAGATTTCCGCTAACCCTGCGTGCCTTGGACTCCATAAGCGAATAGGTCATCTCATGATAGTACATTTCGGCATCAAACAGCTTGCCTCTCAAAATTGAGTTAAGCATCTTTGACATCGCCAAAAAAGGTGGAGTTTCTAAACATGCACGCATAACCGTAAGCCTATTTAGGCCGCTAAGCTGGTTAATCACATTCGAAAGATAAGAATTATCTGCCATAATGCCTCCTATGAGTATGCTTTAATAAATATACCATATTCGCCAATAAAAGCAAGTCGAAAATTTGCATCACAAAGCGTCTAAATGCTATAATAAGTTGATGCTTTGCTTTATCAGCCAATATAATAATCCATATTTTAATCTCGCTTTAGAGGAAGCGCTTTTTGAATCTATCCCCAACTGCTTTTTTATGTATAGGAATTCGCCTTGCGTGGTGTTGGGCAAGTATCAAAACGCATATCAAGAGGTGAACTACCCCTATTGTGTTAAGAATAATATCCCGATTGTACGCAGGGAAAGCGGCGGCGGAGCGGTGTATCACGATTTAGGAAACATAAACTTTTGCCGTATTTCAAGCAATAATTCCATTGCGATTGAGTACGATTTTTTGGACAAGCTCGTATCAGCTCTAAACGATATGAGCATAAACGCTGTTCGAAAAAACGATATTGATATCTACCTTAACGACAAAAAAATATCGGGCAATGCTCAACGCAAAGCCAAAAGCATATCCATGCACCATGGAACGCTTTTGTACAATGCAGATTTGCAAAGTGTAAAAAATATCACCAACAAAAGCAAGGGGATTTACAGCACAAGGGCGATTTCTTCACGCAAAGCAGAAGTTACAAATATTGTTGAGCATCTGGAAAACCCAATGAATATCGATGATTTTATGAACGCCATGGTGAAGCACTTTTGTGATTCCGTTCAACCGCTGCCAAAAGAGATAATCGAAAAAGCCAAAGCGCTTGAACCTAAGTACAATAGCTTTGAATGGAGTTTTGCAAAAAGCCCAGCGTTTACATATTCGTGCGAATACGAAAATATTAAGCTAAGCTATAGTGTGAAGAAAGGCATTATACAAGAGATTTCGCTTGATTGCGATTTTTTAGATTCGCAATTTATCACAAACGCTTTAACAGGTGCTACGCTTGACTTTTATGAAATAAGTAGGATAATAAATTCGGTAGATAAAATGCAGTATAGCCAGGCAAAAATGCTTATAGACTGCATATTTTAGGAGGACTTATGAAAACGGAAATTTTAATGCCCAAGCTATCTGAAAGCATGGAAAACGGAATGCTTTGTTGCTGGCTAAAATCAGAGGGCGAAACTGTGCAGGCAGGCGAGCCTTTGTTTGAGGTAGAAACGGACAAGGTTGTAATTCAAGTAGAGTCCACAAAAGCAGGCAAGTTAGAAAAGCTATTGGTAGAAGAGGGCGATACTGTGCAGGTGAACTCTCCTATTGCGATTATAAATGACTAATCAATACAAAATAAAGGTAAGATACAACGCAAACGAGGTAGACAAGGTTAAAAGTCTTATGGCAAGCCTTAACCTAAATACGGTTTGTAACGAAGCGAATTGCCCAAACATTGGCGAATGCAGCAAGAAAAAAACTGCTACATTTATGATTTTGGGTAAGAACTGCACTCGCAACTGTAGCTTTTGCAATGTTACGAACGCAAAACCCGAGTATGTTGACGAAAACGAGCCAAGAAACGTGGCATTAGCCGCAAAGGAGTTAGGGCTTCATCATGTTGTAGTAACCTCAGTTACAAGGGATGATTTAGACGATGGCGGCGCAGAGCAGTTCAAACAAACAAT
Organism: Clostridiales bacterium; assembly: GCA_012511925.1. GTDB lineage: Bacteria > Bacillota > Clostridia > Christensenellales > CAG-138 > DUPG01. The sequence continues at coordinate 2,305 of JAAZFD010000099.1, read as the reverse complement.
ATTAGAAATCAAAAACCTTTGTGTAAACGCAACCGTAGAGGTGCTAATACCCGACTTTTTGGGAAACACAAGGGATATAGATACAGTGCTATCCGCTTCTCCCGATGTGCTTAACCACAATGTTGAAACTGTAAAAGAGCTTTACTACAAGGTACGACCGCAAGCGATTTACGAGCGTTCTTTGGAATTGTTGCGTTATTGCAAGCATACACGCCCCGATATTCTTACAAAAACAGGCTTCATGGTGGGTTTGGGCGAAAGTTTTGAGCAGATAAAACAGCTTATAAAAGACATTGCAGAAAACCAGGTAGCTTTGCTTACAATAGGTCAATACCTGCGCCCAAGCAACGACCATGCGGAATTGGTTCGCTATGCAACCGAGCAAGACTTTTTAGAATACAAGCAATTCGCTGAAAGCGTAGGAATAAAGCATGTAGTGTCTATGCCCTTGGCAAGAAGCTCGTATCAATCATACGAGGCGCTATTGGCAGGTAGAAGCAAATGATATACATAGAAACAAACTCAACAAACCCATATTTCAATTTAGCAACGGAGCTATATGTTGTTACACAAAAGCCCGAATTGTTAGAGAACGAAAGCATATTTTTGCTTTGGCGAACAAAGCCCACGCTAATGGTAGGCAAGTATCAAAACGTATTTGAAGAAATTGATGTTGGGTACGCAAAAGCACATGAGATAAACATTTTACGCAGAATGTCTGGCGGTTGAACGGTTTATACCGATTTGGGTGGCTACCAATATTCGTTCATAAAAAAATCAGACACAAGCGAATCAGAAAAAATCGATTTTTCGGAGTATATGCGGCTCATAGAAAATGCGTTACAAGATATAGGTGCAAATGCAGAGCTAAACGGCAGAAACGATATAACGCTTTGCGGCAAAAAGATTTCGGGTAATGCTCAATATAAAAAAAGCGGCGCTACGGTTCACCATGGCACACTATTATTCAGCACAAATATAGAAGAAATGGTAACTGCCACAATCGTTGACCCGAACAAGATAATCTCAAAAAGCATTAAGTCTGTTAGAGAGCGTGTAACGAATATTTCAGAGCATATTGACGGCAATATTATGCCCGAGGAGTTCAAATCAAGCGTTATAGAATCTATAATGGGTGAAAATTTTTCTTCATACGAGCTAACACAAGCGGATATTTTAGGAATAACGGTAATCGCAAATGAGTTTCGGGATTGGGATTTCGTTTTCGGAAAATCACCTAAGTTCTCAATTAGGAATACTGGCTATTTTGCAGGCGGAAAGCTAACTGCGAGCTTGAATGTTGAAGTAGGTCATATATCACAAATCGAGTTTAGCGGAGATTTCTTTGCGGTAGATGTTTCTGCGCTTGTTTCTTCACTTATCGGCTGCAAATATGAATATGATGCTGTTTATAAGCGCTTACAGGCGCAGGAGAATGCGATTTATAAAATTTCTATCGAAGAAATCGCGAAAACTGTTATGGGGTAACGCTGCCGAAAACTCCACACTCCAAACTCCAAACTCCACAATGGCGGGCGAACACACAGGTTCGCCCCTACTACGCTGTAACATAAAAAACTTTACATCGGTTGTAGCATATTGCCACGAAGCACCCGTTGTCATTAAGTTACTTTGGCAAGTCCAGCCAGCAAACTGTAACTTTTAGATGTTATCGGGTACTACATTTTGCGTGGTAGGAAATGTTGCTTGTCGCTGCCGAAAACTCCACACTCCACACTCCACACTAATAACTATCTTGTTCTTTTGTTACTGCGGTGGCTCTGCCACCTTCTTTCAAGAAAAGTAAACGTGCCTAACGTTCCCCTCGTGCTTTGCATTTTTGCGACTTTTCGTTATAATCTATCTTGTTGAACTTTTACGGAGGTACTTATGAAATTAGGAGTTGTGGGTTTGCCCAATGTAGGCAAAAGCACTTTATTTAACGCAATAACAAGGGCAGGAGCGCAGGCGGCAAACTACCCCTTTTGCACAATTTCCCCCAATGTGGGCATGGTTGAGGTTCCAGATGAAAGATTAGATACGCTTTCAAAGATGTTTATGCCTAAAAAAACAACGCCTGCCGTAATCGAATTTGTTGACATTGCAGGGCTTGTTAAGGGCGCATCTCGTGGCGAGGGACTGGGCAACAAGTTTTTGTCGCATATCCGAGAGGTTGACGCAATCGTTCACGTTGTCCGTAGCTTTGAGGACGATAATATAACACATGTTGACGGCACAATAAACCCCTTGCGTGATATGGGAACGATAAATCTTGAATTGATTTTTGCAGACTTAGACACAGTAG
>JAAZFD010000098.1 GCA_012511925.1 Clostridiales bacterium | reverse complement strand
TTTATCAAAACCCTTGCCACGTTTTCACACGCTTCGGGTGATTTATTTTGCTTGCTTATAAAGCCAACTATTCCGCACATATACGCTCCTTATGCCTAATATTATGCCATTAGTATAAAGTATCACAAAACATAGTTTTTTGCAATCTATTGGACTTGCCATGCGCCTTATTTCTTTTATAACCCGTTTTGGTGTGGAACCGCAACATGCGGTAGAATCAGAGATTCCGATATGCAGAAAAGGTTTATTGCACGGCAACGCTTGAAGACGACTTTACCGATGATGTTGTGCTTATTGTAATCAACAGATTCGAGAGCGAGATTAACAAGCAATTTAGTGTGCAAGAAATTGCCACATTTGTTTCAGATGAATACCTAAGCCAAAGAAACGGAAGATATGAGTTAGCCAAGTTTGCAGGTGCAAGTGAAGAGTTTGATGCTTACACTCACTTTGACAGAAGAATTGCGGAGAATACATCCGAAATACGGTATGTTACATATAACAACCAAAAAATTTTAAAATGTAGTTGACAAATGGAAAAATAGTGTTAAAATATAGTAAGATAGTTCATTTATTATTGAACTAAGCAGTATACATTTATGCTAACTAAAGTTAAGTCCTCTATGTTGGTTTTGCTGTAACTGTTGCTAACCGCATAAAACATTTTAAAATAAAAGAAAAAGATGGCATTATTATGTGTCTAAATTTGTATTCTATGAATAGGGAGTGATGCTTATGATTGCGATAACTATTAACAACCGTTTATAACAAAGACTATCACGCATTTTTATATCGAAAGGAGATTATTATGAAACAACTTTTTATTCCTATTTTTGTTGCTCTCTCATTGCTAGTGCTTATTGGTTGCACTAACAATACAATAGTTCCAGAAGTAACATTAGCACCAACAGAACTTAATGTACAAGTAACTGATACTCCGTTCGCCACAGACACAACAACTCCAAATGAAACGCAAGTATCTACACCAACGCCCGATAGCACAGCTGATGCAACCGACATACCCCAAAACACAGCTGATGCAACGGAAAAGCCAACTGCTACACAGAAGCCAACGCCTAAACCCACTCCCGAACCTACTGCAAGACCGAAAAATCCTGCGAAATTGAGTGCGGAGAAGGAAAGGGAGATTAAGGAGGCGTACCTTGAAATAATCAAACAGAGGTACTCATACAACCCCGATGTTGATTGGGATGGAGTAACTATAGATAATGTTTCGCTTTTCAAATACTACGGAACATACAGCGGAGGCATAGCTGTGATGCTAGGTCATAATATAGAGGGCATACCTGCTCCGCCGCCGTCAGATGCTATTGGCGATATTTTTGGCTACCATTTCGAGTTTGCAAACTCAGAAAGTGTGATAATGATTTATGATAATAAAGAGTTCACAAGCATTTTCGCCGCATATAATTCGGGAGTATTAACTCCCGAGGATATCAGGGATATTCATTGGTACTATACCCATCAATAGGATGATTACACAAAATTATAAAAACAAAAGGAGATAAAACTTTATGAAACGGTTAAAATGTTTATTATCAATAGCCATGATGTTGATAATTCTAATGGGTTTAGTTCAACTACCCTATTCGGGGGCATCCGAAACAGCCCTCCCATTAGAGGAACCCAACTATAATTTGTCTGATAGCTTTGCAGAAAAGGTTTATTGCACGGCAACGCTTGAAGATGATTTTGCAGATGATGTTGTGCTTGTTGTAATCAACAGATTCGAGAGCGAGATTAACAGGCAATTTTGTGTGCAAGAAATCGCCACAGTTGTTTCAGATGAATATCTAAGCCAAAGAAACGGAAGATATGAAGTAGCCAAATTCGCAGGTGCAAGTGAAGAGTTTGATGCGTATACACACTTTGATAGCAGAATTGCAGCGAATATAGCGTCTATCGAAGACTTATCACACCTCGATGGTGACATTGATAAAATGGGTGTTGACAGAGATACCTATCAGCAGATTCTCAAAATTGAGTTGAAATCTACGAGTAAAGTAGCAGTGCTTGAGATTATGAAACTGCTTGAGAAGCATCCTATTATTGAAAGCGTTGAGCCTAATTTCTTAAGTGCTTTTGAACAATGTGCGGTACCAAACGATCCTAGCTACAGTGATTCCGCAAATTCTTATGAAAAAAGCTACGGGTTACGACAGATTAACGCCGCAGCAGCATGGGATATAACAACCGGGCAGAGCGATCGGCAAATAAAGGTAGGCATAATTGATTCCGGTGTCTCAACTCACGAAGATTTAGCAACGACATTAAACTTGAAACCAGGAATGAATTGCCTGTATGATGTTCCTAATTCCTATTCAACTGCGGATAATGATTTTAACACTTCAGCGGGTACACATGGACATGGTACTGCTGTGGCGGGGATTGTAGGTGCAGATGGCAACAATTCTAAAGGAATGGTTGGAGTCAACTGGAGAACATCAATAATTCCATTAAAAGTATCTGATAACAACGATGGTGCAAGCTCTACCGCAACAATAAGGGCATTAACTTATAGCACTAATAACAACATTTCGGTTGTGAACTATAGTTATGCTGGACTTGGGAGTCAATACTATAACAACAATGTAAAAACCGCAATACAAAACTACCCCGGGCTATTTGTCACTTCAGCAGGAAATGATGCTCAGAATATTGATAGTGGCTTGCTGTATCCCGGATGCTACAACTTACCGAACATGATAGTTGTTGGTGCTACTGCTCAAAATGGTTCGTTATGGTACAATTCAAGTAATGGTAAAGGTTCCAACAAAAGTTCATTTTACGTGCACATTGCTGCTCCAGGGTCACGAATATGGACATTAGGAACAGGCACCACGACTGCTACTAAATACGAATGGCGAGGAGGGACATCGTTTTCTGCTCCGCACGTTACTGGCGTTGCTGCATTAGTAAAAAGCAAGTATCCACATTTAACCACGGCGCAATTGAAAGAATCCATCCTAAACGGTGCAACACTAAAAGAAAATTTAGCAAACGACATCGCTGGCGGCGGTAGATTCTTGGATGCTTATGGTGCTCTTAAATACGCCGAAAAGTTTAGTCCTGACGCTCAAGGTTATCCGTTGCCAGACGGGCTGTATTATATCAGAAATTTGAAAAGCGGACTTGTTTTGGATGTCCCAAACAGTGGCGGAACAGGAACGCAGGTTATCCAGTATACACAAAATTATGCATCTAACCAAATTTGGAGAGTAGAACATCAAAGCAACGGCAATTATACGCTTACTCCTATGCATAGCACATTATTAAAACTTACAGTAGAAAATGGCAGTGCAGAAAATTCGGATAAAGCAATTGTAAGACCAGGTTTTGTTGATGCTATTCCACCTTCAGCACGATGGAGAATTGTCGTAAATCCGAGTGGCTCATTCCAACTGCAATCGGAATGCAGCGGTTATACAAAAGTGCTTGCAGTGCAAAACGCTTCAATGGATCCGGGTGCAATATGCTTCCAATATACCTATGGTTCCAGCCGAAACGACCAATGGATATTTGAAAATGCGACCCCTTTAGCCGAGGGAGTGTACCGAACGAGTATTTAAGTGTGAACCAAGGTCATACTACAAATGAAACACGATGTGCGACATTTCCTTGGTCTGATTATGATTATAAGTTATGGCAGTTAAAAATTGCTGATAACGGTGATTACGAGTTAAGACCTATGCATGCAATTGATAAATCGTTGACCGTCGAAAGCGAAAACGAAAACGTAAACGTAATTATATATGACCGCAGCAGTACCAAAAGCAACAAATGGAAGATAATTCCCAATGACAGTAATTACACTTCATATAGACTAATGTCAAATGAGAGTGATTACCAATTTGCGCTTGGAGTTACCACACAAAGATGGTGCAAGCAAATGAGCTACAGTAGTTCTACCACAGCTGCTAAGTGGGAAATAGAGTATGTGAAGCCGCTACAAGTCCCAGGACTTGAGGAAGGTGTAAATAGAATTAAGAATGTCCGAAGCGGGTATTATTTAGATGTGCCTAACAGTGCAACTGCAGATGGAACTCAAATAAAGCAGTATGCGTTTAACGGCAATAACACCATGACTTCAAACCAGCTTTGGAGGGTTAAATACCATTGGGATGGTACTTATACGCTTTCACCAATGCATTGCCAAGAAAAAGGGTTGCGTGTGACGGGTGGCTTGAACGATGCTTTGGTTCAACTATATCCGACCGACAGCATCCCTATGTCAGGTACTTCAGTATATTGGCAAATTATAAACAATGATGACTCGTATGGTTCGTATAGAATTGCATCTGAAGCCAGTAACTTTACAAAGGTACTCGCAATTGAGAACGCAAGCACCTTACAAGGTGCAAATGCCATTGAATATACCTTTGGTAGTGCGAATAACGATAGATGGATTTTTATCAAAATACCTACACCCTAAGCCTATTTTTTAATTTGCATGCGGCGGGATATTTACCGCCGCTTTTATACAGATTGTATCTTACCAAATGATTTTGACATTTTCACGAAGTCCCATTCCATCAATAAGTAGGTAGCTTCCCCATTCTTAGTTAAAACAAACGGTTATAGCCTTTATATTAGAATCCCGCTTCATCCGCACTTTGGGTATATTTTAGTCCACCCCTGGACGAACTTTCCTATTTCTGTATAACTTTTTTAGGCTTTTGAATATTGGCTGTGTTGCGTTCCCAAAAAACTCCGTCTGTATAGCCCTGTATTGACTTGTTTTCGTCTGCTAATTCAAGTCGTTTTTGTGTGTATGCGCAGTATTCACTCTCAAGCTCTATTCCTAAAAAATTGCGTTCAAGCTTCTTTGCGACTACTGCGGAAGTTCCCGAGCCTAAAAACGGGTCGAAAACAAAATCGCCTTTGTTCGAGTTTGCAAGTATGAGCTTTGCTATTAGCTTTTCGGGCTTTTGTGTTGGGTGCGGTGTGTTTTCGGACATAGACCAATACGGAACAGAAATATCATCCCAAAAATTCGAGGGGTATGTGTCTCTGAAATTACCTTGCTTGCTTTCAAACCAATCCTTTGGCTTACCGTCAACCTTGTAGGGTGCAATAACCCTTCGGCGCATTTTCACATCATCAACATTGAATGTAAAATCCTTAGAAACGGTGCAAAACCAAATATCCTCCATAGAGTTTTTCCAATTACGAAGTGCGCCTCTGCCCTTTTCCCTTTGCCAAGTGATTCTGTTTTGAATTGTGAAATAACGCTTCAACACCGCGGCTATTAGTGTAGAGGAATTCCAATCGCAACAAACATAAATTGATGTACTATTTTTTAGTGTGTGTAAAAGCCCCTCTATCCATTTTTCGGTGAATTCTATGTATTGAGCTTCACTCATTTTCTTGAAGTTTGTTTTGCCGTATGACTTATAAAGATTATATGGAGGGTCAACAATCAGTAAATCTACAAAATTGTCAGGAAGCAGCGGAAATGTTTCGAAAGAGTTTCCTATTATTACTTTGTTTTGCAAGTCAGCAATAGTAAAAGCTGAATCGCCCCTTAAGCACCTATTTGAGTAGCTTTCTATATCAATTTCAGAAAGCTGTATTGTGCGATTTCGCATTCCTTGCCCCGCCATTTTGCTCCTCCACATTTGTCTTATATATTAACAAGCATAAAATTTAAAATCTTAATTGTCAAAAGGTAAGTGTTTCCATTGCATATTGTTACAATTATTCCATAATTTTAAATCAATTTAACCAAAATATGTTATTTAAATGCATAATATGGTTAGTGCAAAATCGTTTTCAAACTGCTATAATATATTGAAGTCATAAGATTGTAATTTTACGCATTTACTGATATAATTATTCCTTAGAAGATTTTATGAACGGAGTGAGAAAGATGAACGAACGCATCGTAATAGTAGATTTTGGCGGGCAGTACAATCAGCTCATAGCGAGGCGCGTGCGTGAAGCAGGCGTATTTTGCGAGCTTTTACCCCGCACAAGTAGCGTTGAAAAGATAAAGGGCAAGGTGCTTTCAGGTATAATTTTAACAGGCGGACCCGACAGTGTGATGGGCGAAAATGCTAGAAAAGCCATTCCACAAATATTTGAGCTAGGTGTTCCTATTTTGGGAATTTGCTACGGAATGCAGTACATCGCCCATGAGTTCAAGGGTGTAATCGGTCGTGGCAAAAAGAGGGAGTACGGCAGAACGACTGCTTATTTCACAGAGCATCCCTTGTTTGAGGGACTTGATGATAATACCGTTTGGATGAACCATAATGATTCTGTGTTTGAACTTCCCAGCGGCTTTGAAAGCATTGCGCATACGGATAATTGCGCTGTTGCTGCGTTTGCTAATGAAGAGAAAAAGATTTACGGTTTCCAATTCCATCCCGAAGTGAACCAATGCAAGAACGGCACAAGGATGATTAAGAATTTTCTTAAAAATATTTGTAATTTAAAATGCGACTGGAAGATAGAAAACTTCACAGAAGAGCTTATTGCATCGATTGTCGAGCAAGTGGGCGATGGCAGGGTTATTGCAGGGCTTAGCGGCGGCGTGGATTCTTCGGTTGCTTCCGCACTGGTGCATAGGGCGATTGGCGACAGGCTTACCTGCATTTTCGTTGACCATGGTCTTTTGCGCAAGAACGAAGCTGAAGAGGTTTTAGCTTTCTATGCGAAGGAATTTGGTTTGAACATTAAGCATGTTGACGCAAAGAAGCGTTTTCTTGACAAGCTAAAGGGAGTTACCGACCCCGAAACGAAACGCAAGATAATAGGCGAGGAGTTTGTTCGAGTTTTCGAGGAAGAAGCGCTTATGCTTGGCGGCGCAGATTTTCTGTTGCAGGGCACAATCTATTCAGACGTAATCGAAAGCGGACACCATGGTTCTGCTGTAATTAAAAGCCACCACAATGTTGGGGGACTTCCCAAAAACATCAGCTTCAAGGGATTATTAGAGCCTTTGCGTACGTTGTTCAAGGACGAGGTGCGTCAGTTGGGTGAAGCGTTGGGGATTCCGCATGAGTTAGTTTGGAGACAGCCATTCCCGGGTCCCGGTCTTGCTATTCGAGTAAAGGGTGAGGTTACCGAGGAGCGTCTTGAAATTGTGCGTGAAAGCGATGCGATTTTGAGGGAAGAGGTAGCCAAGGCGGGCTTAGAGCATGATATTTGGCAATACTTTACGGTGTTTACGGGCGTTCAAAGCGTGGGTGTGAAGGGCGACGAGCGTTCTTATGATTATTGCGTGGCGGTTCGTGCGGTTAATTCCTCGGACGCTATGACGGTTGAGTGGGCGCACTTGCCTTATGAGCTTTTGATGCGTGTTAGCGAGCGGATTATTGGCGAGATTGAGAGCGTAAATCGGGTTGTATATGATATAACGGCTAAGCCCCCGGGAACGATTGAGTGGGAGTGAGGGGAGAAACCCTACTCCAATGCGATTGTTGCATAAAGTAACGGCTAAGCCCCCGGGAACGATTGAGTG
>JAAZFD010000097.1 GCA_012511925.1 Clostridiales bacterium | reverse complement strand
GCATTACAAATTCATGGGTTATGCTTGGTAGAGGCGACGTAGTAAGCGGTCAAGAAGGTCTTTGAGGAGATGCCTACTCAAAGCTGACAGGAACAGGTAGTTGCGTAAACGTTTATACAACCTCAAGCAACACATTGCTTTTTACGGCGAATGCTGCAGGGGTTTTCAAGGGCAATCCTGCCAATGTTCCGCCATATACAGGGCTTTCTTCTGCACTTTGGCACGCAGACGGGTCAGGACCAATGCTAAAGAATAATCCGTTAATTTGGAACAGATAAACATTTTATTGAGCGGAAGAAATCCCGATTCAGACTGTGATAAATGTTTGGGGCGAGCAAAAAATGTCGCCCCTCTCATTTGTTGAACGAATATCCCGTAATTTTTTGCCTACACAGCAAATATAACTTATGCTTGACTATCGATAGTATTATGTATAAAATATTACATACTAAATAAAAGATTTTGGGGGATATAATGGCATACGAATATAGTAAAAAAATTGATAGATATCTAAAAGCTGTAGATGCTAACAGGGCAAGAGATTTACACATTAAAACTAATATGCAACCCATTATTCGTGTCGGAAGCCTTTTAACAAGTATCGACACGGATGCATTAACAAGCGATGAAATAAAGGAATTTGTAGATAAAATAACTGATAAAAAGCAAAAGGAATATTTTGAAGAGTTTCACGAGGTTGATATTTCCTTCAGCGGCGCTGGCAGCAGATTTAGATGCAACGCATATATGGATATGAGCGGTTATAACGTGTCTATCCGCCGAGTATTGCTTAATCAGTTTGATTTTAATACTCTTAGGATTCCCGAGGTTATTAAAACGCTTGCTTTGAAAAAAAGCGGTTTGATATTGGTTACAGGACCTACGGGTAGTGGAAAATCTACTACACTTTCGAGCGTTATCAACTATCTAAACAGTACGATAAATGCACATATAATCACCTTGGAAGACCCGATTGAGTGTATTCACGAGCCGAATACCTGCTTAATCACTCAAAGGGAAATCGGCAGAGATACCACAAGCTATTACAAGGGCTTAGTAGCCGCAATGCGACAAGACCCCGATGTAATAATGCTTGGCGAGATGAGAGACCTTGAAAGCGTTTCAACGGCGGTTTCCGCAGCTGAAACAGGGCACTTGGTACTTTCCACACTACACACCAAGGGCGCTGAAAACACAATCGACAGAATTATCGATATGTTCCCAGCAGGACAGCAGAATCAAATTCGTGTTCAGTTATCGATGGTTTTGCTTGGCGTTTTCTCACAACAGCTTGTACCTTCTGTTAAAGACAACAAGCGTGTATTGGCAACTGAAATTATGACAGCAACGGGAGCTATTAAAAATCTTATCCGAACAGGAAAAACTCACTTGATAACAAGCACCCTGCAAACTGCGAGAGGACTTGGAATGCATACGATGGATTATTGCCTGCAAGAGTTATACGAAAACGGTTTGATAAGTCAGGAAAGCGTAGAGATGTATTCGTTTGATACTACGGTAAGTATGCGATAGGATATAAACATCTTTCAAATTATAAGCATAGTTAGTAGCTATGCTTTTTCGTTTATCTGTTCAAAAGATAGATTGAAAGATTGAAGTAGGCTAAAAATCCAACCCAAAACAAGTACGGAAGTTGCATAACTCCAGCAGTTTTTGATACTCGATAAAAATGTGCGAGCATTGCCGTAACCGATGCGAATAAAACCATAATCAGAACGAAGGCAATTAGCATTGCATTTAGACTAAAAAACACGTTGGCCCAAGCAAAATTCAATACCAGTTGAATAGCATAAAATAAGAGTGCTACATTTTTATGTTTGTTTTCCGATATGCATACGATAGCTGCTCCAAATCCCATAAGAACATATAATAATGCCCAGATAATGAAATAAACCAAGTTTGACGGCGAAAGCGGCGGTTTTATTAAGCCTGCATATCCAACCATCTATTCGGCAGAAAAAAGCGATGATAAAATACCTGCTAAAAGCGAAATAGTAATAAATACTGCAAATATTATGTATTTTTTAGTACTATTTTTCATAAGCGTATTATGCTCAAAATATGTGTTAATATTCAGAATTAGCGAATACTAAGGATTGACTCTGAATATTTTTATACTTGCGAGAATAGCATTTATGGAGTAGCATACTATTAAATATGGAATAATCCCGTATAGTATATTAGGAGGTAGATATTATGCCCGAGGTCGTGGAAACCGATAGGGGAAAGATAACGATTTCTGAAGACGTTATTGCCATGCTCGCAAGTTTTGCGGCAAATGAAAACTACGGATTAGTTGACATGAAAGGCAAAAATGCATCAGAAAGTTTTTTTGACAAAATTAAGTTTATCGGCTCTGATTCGAGGAAAAAAGGAGTGAAGGTTACCGCCATGGAAGACGGCAGCTTTTCTCTTGACTTATATGTTAAACTAATGTACGGCATAAATATGAGTGCAGTTGCAAAGAACCTTATGTCGAATGTGCGTTATAGGGTCGAGGAGTTAGCAGGCATACAGCTTAACCGAGTTAATGTGCATGTTGTTGACGTTTGGATTGAAAACTCAGATTGATTGCTACTATTGCTTAAGCAAAAGCCATTAGTTTGGCTATACTAGGAGGAAATTTTAATTGGGCGAATTTACTATAAACGGCGTCATGCTGAGGGATATGCTTTTAATGGGCGCATCCGTCTTGGAGCACAACAAAGCAAGCATTGACGCCCTTAACGTATTCCCAGTCCCAGACGGAGATACGGGAACAAATATGCTAATGACAATGCAGAGCGCTGCAAAAAGCATAAAAAGCTGCTCATGCGAATCCGTTTCAGAAGTTGCTGATGCGCTTTCAAACGGTGCTTTGCGTGGAGCAAGGGGAAACTCAGGCGTTATTTTATCACAGATTTTCAGAGGTTTTTCAAAGGCCTTAAAGGGCGAACAGGAATTAACAGCAAAGCTATTGGTTAAAACCTTTACATCAGGCACAGAATCAGCATACAAGGCGGTTATGCGTCCCTAAGAGGGAACAATGCTAACCGTAATTCGTATGATTTCTGAAGCACTAATCAAGGCAGAGCGCTCAAAAAACACTTTACCCGAAATGATTGATGTGATTCTTTCAAGTGGTGAAGCGGCACTCAAAAAAACTCCCGATTTGCTACCCGTTTTGAAGGAAGCTGGCGTTGTTGACTCTGGCGGAATGGGTCTTTTGGCTATATTCCGTGGATTCAAAATGGCACTCGAGGGCGAAGTTTCTTATAATATTCTTGATGTTGCTACAGAAGCAGAAGAGTCAGAATCGACAGAGGTTTATTCCGAAGCTATCGATATTCCCGATACATCAGAGATTAAATACGGTTATTGTACGGAATTATTTATTATCAATTTATTTAATGTACCAACTGATGAGGAAATAGACAAGCTGAGAGAAAAGCTTAGCAGGATTGGCGACTCGGTTGTAGTTGCATTCGACGAGGGCTTTGTTAAGATTCACGTTCACACAAGCACACCCGGCAAAGTATTACAGTTGGCGCTTTGCTTGGGCGAACTTCAGAACATAAAAATCGAAAATATGCTTGAGCAAAACAGAGAGATGCATAGAAAGCTAAAGAGCAACGAAAAGGAATATGCTATCGTTACTGTATGTGCTGGTGAGGGCATTAAATCGCTTTTCAACGATTTAGGCGTTCATAGCGTAATCACTGGCGGTCAAACCATGAACCCAAGCATTGAAAGCATTGAAAAGGCGATTAAGCGTTCTAACGCAAAAAATGTTTTTATACTTCCTAATAACTCAAACATTATCCTTGCCGCTCAACAGGCTGCTGCTTTAACAAATGGCAGAAATATCGTTGTTATACCCACTAAATCCATAATGCAGGGTATTTCAGCTGTAATGGCATTTAATAACGACCTCGATGCGGCAACAAATGTCAATCGCATGAATGATGCCCTAAACAAAGTCATATCTGGTGCAGTTACATACTCTGTAAGGTCAACCGATTTTGAGGGAAAGCACATAAACGAGGGCGATATAATAGGCATACTAAACAATAAAATCGAAGTTGTTGGAACAGAAATAAAGCAGGTATCTCTCGACTTATTGAAGGCTATGATAGATTCTTTCGGTTCTGACGACCCAATTGTTACGGTTCTTTTCGGTGAAGACATAAACCAAGCGGACGCCGATGATTTGGTAAGCACAATAGAGGGTGATTATGAAGATGCTGAGTTTATACACCAGTACGGCGGTCAGCCCTTGTATTATTACTATTTCTCGGTAGAGTAAAACTTTGCGATACTAAGCCACTCAATACGGGTGGCTTTTTTCATGCCTACCCTTTTCCTCTTTCGATTATATCGATGATTTGCGAGATTATATCTGCAAGATACGGAATTGAGCTGCTGGCGATTTTTTGTAACACTATGATTATCAATGCACCTAAAAGCGTGAATCCTATTGCCATTCCGAGCCCACGCATTAGACCGCTTAAAAAGTTGCGCGTTAATAGCTTTGACCTGTCTCGAACATATAGCATATACTCAAAAAAGCCCGACTTGTCGAGGTTTTCAGCCAAGTGATTTAGTTGCTTTTCGATACGCCCTATGCGGTCATCTGACTTTTCCACAAAATCCTCCAAGATTATGCTACGATTATTTTTAGCAGTACTATATTGGAATATGCAAAGTGGGTGATAGGGTTTTGCCTGAATAAACCGAACTATATACTAAAGCGTAGCTTTGTGTTATAGTATCATTGTAAAGAAATGAATTATTCAGGAAGTGGAGGTTTCTATAATGGATAAGCAAAAAATTATCGCAGAGTTTGTAGAATTTGTCGAAGGTCGTATGCCCTTTGATGAATTTGAACACAATTATAAAACGAATCCAGATTATTTTAAGGTTTTAGAGGATAAAAAGCCAAATAAAAAGTTTCCTTATCAAAAAGGAAAAACAATAAACCAATGTTTGCGTTGGTTTAAGTGGGAAAGCACACGTGGCAAAGTAGTCGTCCACGATTATATTATGAGATATTTGCTTAGCTATAAATTTTCAGTTATTCCGACCACTTACTACATCGATGAATTGAAATTTAGGGCGGAAATTCAGCCCAGCTACATCGAAATTGAGGACGAGGATTTTCTTAACACCATTATTGCCACGGCACCAACCGAACTAACTAAGGCACAGAAAAAGCAGTGGCTAAAAGAGAAACTAAAAAGCCTTTTCAAGTATGATAATAAGCCACCACGTTGGATTCAAGACCCCGAATGGCCTATTGTTAATGGGGAACCCTTGATATTTAAGAGTCAAACAAAAGAACGAAAAGATGATGAGCGAGTGTTTTATACTTTCTATCATCCTAAAACGGGTGAGGAAACTATTATTGAACAAGCCTACTAAGCACGTTCTAAAACACCACGCTACCTCATTAACTTTCCCCTGCTGGCTATTTTTTCAAATACTCCACAATATTTGACATAAAAGTAACAAAGCAGTTATATTTCATTTGATTTTGTTCTTAGCGTACTAATTAGTTTTCGTTTTATTTGAAGTTTCCCGATTGTGTTAACAAATGTAATAAATTTGTACTCATTATTCGATAATTCCGATACTAAAATGGTATATTATTTACAATCTTAGTCTTTAAATCGCTTATATTGTTTGCAGTTATGTTTTTCAAATGTATTTTTGTTGTTTGACAAAAGTAATATTTATTTATAAACTGTACATAACCGAATTAGAATTATTGTATTCGGTACCAACTTAATGCTTAATACTAACGGTCGCTCTTCCCCAACTTGTTTATATTAGGCAAAATCATAAAAAGGAGTATGGCAAAATGAAACTTAGGCACTCAAAAAAGAAGGCTTTTACAATCGTGGAACTGATTATTGTCATTGCGGTAATAGGAATTTTAGCCGCAATATTGATACCCGCGTTCACAAATATGATTGCAAGAGCTAACGCAAAGTCGGCATTATCCGATGCTCGCAACACACTCACAGCATTTCTCGCAGAGAATTTAGAGGTTGTTGACGGTCAGATTGCGAAAAGCATAACAATCTTTGTTAAAAAAGCAAAGATGTACTATGTTTTTGGCTACTCAAATACAGGACCTGAAATGGGTAAGCTCATGCAGTCTATAGGAAACCCCTTCCACTACGAAGAACTTGCAGAACTGATAAACGATTATAACTGCACTTCTTTCACCGAGGAGCAAATTGCAGCGATGGAGGCTGAGGATTTAGCCGAATACGTATTTTTCCTAAGAACAACTCCCTCGGGGTCAGGCTCTGGCTTAAAAGGCACAAAGGGCGCAACCATGGAAGAAATCAATGCAGAATATGTGAACCTTTCAGATAGAATGGCAGATGGCTTACCAGATACCACCGAAGTTTTTGACGGTTTCTTAATCGGCATGGTTGTAGATGCCGGCATTATTAATCCTGGCGACGGCACACACCCAGGCGGTATACCCGGCGGT
>JAAZFD010000096.1 GCA_012511925.1 Clostridiales bacterium | reverse complement strand
TAACACAACAGGTACAGGCGATATGACTTATCTAATGGCTTCACAAGCAGGTGTTGACATAGTTGACTGCGCACTATCTGCATTGGGAAACGGAACTTCGCAACCTGCAACAGAACCCTTGGTCGCAACGCTAAAGGGAACAGAGCGTGATACAGGGCTTGACTTAGGGCTTTTATCCGAAGCCTCAAAGCACTTCAGGTCTGTAGCACAGAAGCTAAAACAAGACGGTTTCTTAGACGAAAAGGTGCTATCCGTTGACACGAACACGCTTATGTATCAAGTACCAGGCGGTATGCTTTCGAACCTTATTTCACAACTTAAAGATGCTAACGCTTCTGATAAATACTATGATGTATTATCGGAAATTCCAAGAGTAAGAGAAGATTTCGGTTACCCGCCATTGGTTACTCCCACAAGCCAAATAGTTGGCTCACAAGGGGTTATAAATATCTTGTCAGGGCAACGCTATAAAACCTTTACAAAGGAATCAGAGGCGTTGTTGGCGGGCGAATACGGAAAATTACCGGGAAAAGTTAATGAGGAAGTTCGTAAATTAGCCATTGGCGATAAGCAACCCATTACCGTTCGTCCTGCTGATTTGTTACAGCCAGAGCTTGAAAAATACACCGAAGAAATCAAGCATTTAGCAAGAAGTGAAGAGGATGTTTTGTCCTATGCCTTGTTCCCACAAGTGGCTTTGAAGTTCTTTGAAAATAGGGAAAAGCCTACACAAGTTGAATCCACAAAAGACGAAGTAGTCGATTTATATGTAGAGGACTATACGAATAGTGGCAATTAAAAAGACAAGGCTATTACTAACGAACGATGATGGAATACTCTCCGAGGGGCTTTTGGCATTAGCGCGCGAGTTGAAAAACGATTACGATTTAGTTGTGGTTGCGCCAACCGAACAAAGAAGCGGTGCATCACATTCCATAACTATTCATAGCAATCTCAAAGTAGATATGCTAACTATTACAGGTTTGGAGGGCATACCCTGTTTTTCGGTATCGGGAACTCCAGCAGATTGCGTTAAGCTCGGTCTTTCAACACTTTGCGAAAAGGTGGATTTGGTCGTTTCGGGAATAAATCATGGCAACAATTTGGGAGCAGATACATTCTATTCGGGAACGGTAGGTGCTGCATTCGAGGGATGCCTAATGGGAGTGCCAGCATTAGCACTTTCAAAGCGAGTTTCAGGAAACATTGATTCCTATGATCCCTCTATTGAATGGAGCAAGCGAGCGCTTAGTTTTATGTGCGACGAAACTGAAAAGGGAAACAGAACTTGCGATTTGTTGAATGTTAATATCCCCGATTTACCAAGTTCAGAAATAAGAGGTGCTAAGTTTACGCATCTTTGCGCTAATGTGTTCGAAATCGAATCCTACAACAAAATAAGTGATTTTGAGTACGGAATTCCGAAGTGGGGACATCCGAACTCAAGTAAAGAGGATTGCGATGTAAATTGGTTATTGGATGGCTATGTTACTATGACGCCCTTGCAAATAGAAAGGTGCAACTGCAAGGAGTTAAATCGCTTACAGAAGACCTTTGAAAAATATTGTCTAATAGGAGAGTAAGTTTATGTATGCCTTTGATTTTACTTTATACGAAGAAGAGTATATAGATTTTAGTTTGTTCTATTTATTTAAGTCTCCCGAGAATAAGCAATTGCGATATATGTTTAAATACGGGTTACCTGTTGCTTCTCTATGTTTTACTATAGTTTATGCACTTTCCCACGGAACACAAGACTTGTATTTGCCGATTATTTTAGTTGTTTTTTCAGTTTTTTGGCTATTATTTAGCAAAAAGCTAATGCAAACAAATTTTTATAAGCGTATGAAAAGAGTGAAAGCCTCTGGAAAGTTTGGGAATGTTGGCGATCAACACATTGAGTTTAATGATGAACACATATTCATGATTAACCAAACTGCTGAATCAAAGATAAACTATGAAGTAATTGAAAAAGTAGTGCAGAACGAAAACGCAATATATATTGTTTTGGGCGTAGCAGATGCAATCATTATTCCGTTAAGGATATTTGAAAACCAAGAAAGCCAATCTGAGTTCTTAAAGTTTTTAGAAAATAAAAGTGGTTGCAGTTTAACAATGGTGGATAAATGAAAAATGTTGCCGTTATAGGCGGTGGTGCAGCTGGGCTTATTGCCGCTGCCACTGCCGCAAAGCAAAGCGCTGTTACATTGATAGAGCGTAATGAAAAGCTGGGCAAAAAACTTTACATTACAGGCAAGGGCAGGTGTAATATAACCAACACAGATGAGCCTGAAGACTTCTTCAGCTCGGTTTTACGAAACCCAAAGTTTCTATATAGTGCACTTTATTCTTTCACAAATCACGACATAGTTAATATTATAGAAGCAAATGGTGTAAAAACGAAAATCGAAAGGGGAGGTAGGGTTTTCCCCGAATCGGACAAGGCGAGCGATGTTATTCGTGCGCTAACCAAGAACGCAGAGAAATCAGGAGTTCATATTGCTCTGAATACAAGGGTCAAAGATATTCAACTTAAAGAGGGCGGAGGCTTTGTGTTATCATATTACGATAACCCACATAGCATTTCTCAGGATTTCGATATGGTGATTATCTGCACAGGAGGAAAAACCTATACCTCAACAGGCTCAACAGGCGATGGCTACTATTTAGCTATTAGTTTAGGACATACAATCATAGAGCCTAAGCCCAGTTTATCTGCATTATGCACTTATGAGGAATGGGCAAGTGATTTACAAGGGCTAACGTTGAAGAATGTTAGGCTAACCGCTCTTCGAGGAAAAAAGAAAATCTATTCCGACATGGGCGAGATGCTTTTCACACATTTTGGAGTTTCAGGTCCATTGGTGTTAACATTAAGCGGTTACATAG
>JAAZFD010000095.1 GCA_012511925.1 Clostridiales bacterium | reverse complement strand
TTATCGAGAATGCCTTTGTTTGATTATGTTTTTTCATAAGCCCACTCCTATTTAACTCTCATTGTTTCTTTGAATAATTTCAAGCAGCAGGTCATTGTATGATAATCCTCTTAGTTTATCAATATGCTCATTTATGAGTTTCTCTATTTCACTAACACTGGTATTATCAATGTCTATTTCATGAGGATCCAACTCTAATAAACTCAAAAGTATAGGACTGCAAAACATGTCGTCATCAATAATCTGTAAAGCGCCACATGTTATGGCAGAGACTAAATATTTGGCAAATTCGTGTACTTCCGGGAGCCTAAAATACTCTGCTTCTGTATCATTAAGCCAAACTATGTACTCGCCATCGACTTCAAAGTCGATAGCATAATCCACCTTATAATTACTACACGACCTATGCAAGAAAGTAATCATGCTGTTTTCAACATATTCAAGCTGTGCTTCGCCGTAGCTTTTTTCTACAACAAAATCTACTACTTGAAAATATTGAGCCTTTTCTTCTTTTCCAACTTTAAAAGTTAGAGCAATTTCACTCGTGTGAACAACTTTCCCCTTTACTACATACTTATTCATAGCAAACAAGTCATCAAGCGATTCAAATGTATATACAGCACTTATGCTTGTGTATGGGTCCGGGGTGATTTCGGGTATAGCCGTAATCTTCACGTCGCTTATTGTTTTGTCTTCTTCGATAGTGGGCGTAAACGTAACATCATCGCCGGATAGCTTAGAAGTAGGAAAAGGAGCGTTTGAATTTTGACTGCAACCGAATGCTACCATCAGTAATAAAACAGTAAGTAAAGAGAGAATCCGCTTCTTTGTTTTCATAATACACCTTCCAAGGTTTTTTCTTCACAACGCCGAACTGCGTTTCGTGTTTAGTAATCTGAGGCAAAACTTCATATCACAATCATACCATCACCACCAATAAACCAAAAATGAGATTTTATATACAATAACATATATGTAAATACCTGTCAATAGATTTTGCAAAAATTTTAAAATAATTCCAACTGTCCCAAACTTTTCATAAGATATATAGAGGTGATTAAATGTTAGTTGAGGTTGGTTACAATCGAGAAGATGTTGTAAAGTATGCCGAAAGATGGGCATTATCCAGAAATCCCGCGTATTCTAATTTTGATAACTTGGGCGGTGATTGCACAAACTTTGCATCCCAATGCATTCATGCAGGTTGCAAGGTAATGAACTATACCCACCTAATGGGTTGGAATTATAGGAGTATGAACGACCGCACCCCCTCTTGGACTGGCGTAAAATATTTATATGAGTTTTTGATGCGAAACCGAAGCACAGGTCCTTATGGGGTGTTGGTTGACAAACAAAACATTATGCCCGGAGATATCGTGCAATTAGGCGATGGAACTGGTCATTTTTATCACTCACCTGTCGTTTTGAGTGTTGGAGATGAAATCTTGATAGCCGCTCATACATTCGATGCCTTGTATAGACCGCTTTCGAGCTATTTTTATGCAGAAATACGCTATATTCACATTCAAGGCGCAAGAAAATGGGTGTAAAAAAGCGGCAACTAATCCGCATGCTGTCGTAAAAGTATGAGGGCGCACACAAGTACGCCCCCGTTGCAATTTGCATTTTCCGCTGTGTTCGCTGTGATTGCGTGCTCCCCTACTCTGCTCTCAACGCCTCTACAGGGTCTTTCTTTGCTGCAATTTTCGAGGGAATCAATCCGCCCAACATTGTAAGCAAAACGCTTATAATAACTAAAGCAGTCGCATGAATCGGATTAAGCTGTGCAACATTTTTAAGCTCGGTTAAGTTGAAAAGTATAATGTTTGCAGGAATTGTTAGCAGGTACGCTATTCCTATTCCAAGCAAGCCCGAGAATGTTCCGATTATGAATGTTTCAGCGTTGAAAACACGCGTTATGTCTTTCTTCCTTGCGCCTAATGCACGCAATACACCAATTTCAGTTGTTCTTTCGAGAACGGAAATATAGGTGATGATTCCTATCATTATTAGCGATACCACTAGTGAAATTGCCGCAAAAGCGATTAGCACCATTGTAATTGCATCCATAATGCCGCCAGACAGCTTTGTAACTATTGCCGCCATGTCTGTAAACTCGATTTTGTCTTTGTCGGCTTTGCCTTCATTCCATGCCTCTAAGTATTCTACTACCTTTTCCTTTGAACCAAAATCTAAGGGATATAGCGAAATAGAAACAGGTATTGAGTCAGCGCCTAACGAGGCTAACACATTTTCTTTAGTGGGAACGCTGCCCATTCCAGGGAAGCTTGGCATTTCCCCTCCACTAGTGGGTGCGAACAACTCGCCTGTCAGAACATTGAACTCGGCTTTTTCTTGCACAAGCACTATTTTTGATTTTTTAGCATCATCTATGAAGAACTCTACAAGCTCATCGGAGTGCATAATTCCCGGTTGCAAAATGGAGATAGACGAATCCTCAAGCGGACGGACTATTCCAACAATCGTTAGAGTAATCCCCTTATCGCTATAATAAATATCTAAAAAGTTTGAGACATTTATCGTTAAGTTA
>JAAZFD010000094.1 GCA_012511925.1 Clostridiales bacterium | reverse complement strand
GTATGCGACCACCCAAGAGCGCACTTTGAAATTAAGGCTGAAAACTATTAAGATTTCACAAATAAAAAAGCCCTGCAATAGGGCTTTTTTAATATCTTTGGTGTTATTCATCACCATTAGCATTATTGTTCAGTCGGTTCATTAACACAACCGAAAGCATAATTATTCCGGTAACGATAAAGATTCCAAGCATTCCCTGCCACATGATAGCTAAGGTAGTTAAAAACAATTCTATGTTCAACATAATAGCCTCCTATTATTATAACGGTGCTACAAGGCTAAGGATCAAACCGCCAGCGATAACTGAAGCAATCTGACCCGAAACATTTGCGCCGATTGAGTGCATAAGCAAGTGGTTTTGGTTGTCCTCTGCAAGTCCCATTTTGTGAATAACGCGTGCCGACATAGGAAACGCTGAAATTCCAGCCGCTCCAATCATGGGGTTAACCTTGTTTTTTGCGAATATGTTTATGAACTTGCCAAGCAATACGCCACCCACAGTGTCGAAAATAAACGCAACCAAGCCAAGCCCTAAAATCATAAGCGTTTGAAGATTTAGAAACTGTTCAGCCTGCATTCTCGCAGCAACTGTTATTCCTAACAAAAGCGTAACCAAGTTTGCTAAAGCGTTCTGTGCTGTTTCTGAAAGCGAACCCAACACGCCACATTCTCTAACAAGGTTTCCGAACATCAAAAAGCCAACCAATGCAACAGCACGAGGCGCAAAAACACCCGTAATCATAGTGATAAGAATAGGGAACGCAATTCTTGTTAGCCTTGAAATATTCTTTGGTTCATAAGCCATACGGATTCGTCTTTCTTCTTTGGTAGTAATCAGCTTAATTACAGGCGGCTGAATTATAGGAACGAGTGCCATGTACGAGTAGGCAGCAACAACAATCGGACCTATATAATTAGAGCCTAAATGGTTTGCAACAAATATTGAAGTTGGGCCGTCTGCCGCACCTATAATTGCTATAGAAGCAGCGTCTTTTAGTTCAAAGCCCAATAGTCCTGCCATGCTAAGCGTGAAGAATATTCCGAACTGTGCAGCAGCACCGAACAGCAGTAGTTTTGGATTCGAAAGCAATGGTCCGAAGTCAATCATAGCTCCAATTCCTATGAAAAGCAAAAGCGGGAAAAGCTCGTTTGCAATGCCCGAGTTGAATAGAACATCTAATATTCCTATTTCAGCACCCTGTGTAACCGCACCAGAAAGCGGAAGGTTCACAAGGATTGCGCCAAAGCCAATAGGAAGTAAAAGCGTAGGTTCCATTTTTTTATATATAGCCAAAAAAATAAGGACAAGCCCTATTACCCACATAACAACCTGTTGCCAACCTATGTGCGCCAGGTTTTCAAACAAAACTTCCATAACAACCTCTTTCTTCAATAAGTAAAAATTTTGCATAACACTTTTCTATTATACACCAAAAGTGCGGAATAATAAACCTATTTCGCATATCATGCTGATTGACAATAATAATATTTTAGTGATATACTAAGATGAAATATTTTATGAGGAATGGCTATATGAAAAAACTTACAACCAAAGAGCTAAGAAATCTATTTATTGAGTTCTTTAAATC
>JAAZFD010000093.1 GCA_012511925.1 Clostridiales bacterium | reverse complement strand
GAATTGTCTTTGCCTGTAAGGTTGTTTATTCAATGGATATGTAAATATCTTTCCAAACGATTCTAACCGAGCGAAGTTCAATCTCTTTCGCCCTGTTTGCCTTGTTAAACTCCCTGTCGCCATACTTGTCATCACCAATTATGGGGCAGCCAATATGCTAAGTGCGCCTGAATTGTCTTTGCCTGTAAGGTTGTTTATTCAATGGATATGTAAATATCTTTCCAAACGATTCTAACCGAGCGAAGTTCAATCTCTTTAGCCCTATTTGCCTTGTTAAACTCCCTGTCGCCATACTTGTCATCGCCAATTATGGGGCAGCCAATATGTGCTAAGTGCGCCCTTATCTGATGCGTCTTGCCCGTTAATAGCTCTACCTCAAGCGTAGAGGTTGCTTTGTCTTTGGCTATCACCTTATATTTTGTAATAATTTGTTGGCTGTTTTCAAAAAGCCTATCAAAAACCTGTACCCTGCTTTCGCTTGCATTCTTTAATAGATAGGCTTTTAGGGTGTCCTGCTGTTTTTTCGGGTGTCCTATTACTTTACAATGATAAAACCTTTGAATTTCCCCCTGCGAAAAAGCGTGTAGCAGCGAATCTCTCATGCTTTCGTTCCTTGCAAACACAACTAAGCCTTTGGTAGTCGCATCTAAGCGGTGAACAGGATAGAATTTCCCTAAACCTGCATTGTTAAGCAAGCACTCCAACGAATTTTCGCCTGCATCGTCAATAGAAACCTCTAAACCCACAGGCTTATTGAGTGCAACTATGCTTTCATTAACAAAAACAGGCACACAATCGGCAACAAGCAGCTTTATTTCGTTTGAGAACTGCTCCCATGCGCCATTGTTTTTTGCAAAGGCAAACCTCATACGCTCCTTTGTTGTCGGGTGGTTAAGTGTTAGCGAATATGCCTGCAAAGCGATTTGTGTTTTGTTTTCGTTGATAAATGCAGAATTATATCTATGGTCGCCATAAATAGGATAGCCTGCGTTAGCAAGTTGAAAGCGTATTTGATGATGCCTGCCAGTATGTAAATTTACATCCAATAATGCTAAATCGCCAACTTGTGCAATTTTCGTAAATTCAAGGGATGCGTACTTTGCACCATCGTCATTCTCTTTGCAGATAACTGCCGTTTGAGTTTGGTTGTCTTTCTTCATAAAGCATTGCAAGCGCTTTTGTTTCGGAGGATTGCCGCAAACTATAGCCAAGTATCGCTTTGCAATGCCACGCTCGTTTTTCTTGTCGCAAAAAAGCGTGAAATCCGCACACAATCTGCTTGCCGCTTTTGAGGTTTTAGCAAACACCATTACACCTGTAACGGGTCTGTCTAATCTATGCACAAGCCCAAGGTACACCGCCCCGGGTTTATTATACTTAACCTTTATGTAGTCCTTAATTGCACTAACCATATCATAAGAACCCGAGGAATCGCCCTGAGATGGCATATTTTCCGGCTTTACTACTACCAATATGTGATTATCCTCATACAGAATATTCATTATTTGAGTTTATTATATGCGCTTCTGCTAAGCCATCTGCCCGTTGCACCACATGGTAGCGTTAGTTTGCCAGCCGTGATAGGCAAGCCTATTTCATCGCTTTCTATATGTCCGTTTTGCTTTATAGCGCATTTTAATACGCTATCTAATACAGACGGTGCAAGCCCTGTTGTATATGAGTTTATGAAGAAAAACAAGCAATTATCGCTCATCAGCTTTACGCATTCCTGCACAAGCGGAAAAAGGTCGGTTTCGATTTTCCAAAGCTCTCCGTTAGGTCCTCTGCCATAAGAGGGCGGGTCCATAAGTATGCCGTCATACTTGTTTCCTCGCCTTATCTCTCTTAAAACGAATTTTAGACAATCTTCTATAATTATCTTAACTGGCTTGTCCACAAGTCCCGGTGCAAGCAAATTTTCCTTTGCCCAAGAAGCCATACCCTTTGCGGCGTCAACATGTACCACCAAAGCATTTGAAGCGGTTAACGCAACAGTTGCACCGCCTGTATATGCAAATAGATTTAGAATTTTTAGCGGTCGCTTTTCATTCTCGCAAATTTGTCGCATAATGTCCCAATTCACAGCTTGCTCGGGAAAAAGCCCCGTATGCTTAAAGCCTGTTGGGCGAACAACGAAACGCAAATCCTTGTATTGTATAGTCCAAGAATCGGGCAAAGTTTTTTTATAATCCCACATACCTCCGCCGCTGTTCGAGCGTAAATAATGCGCATGTATTGCATTCTTATCAAATTTATAGGGGTACTCCCACACAGCCTGCGGTTCGGGGCGAAGTAATACTATATTGCCCCAACGCTCTAACTTTTCGCCATTTGAGGCGGCTATTATCTCATAATCCTTCCAATCACTGCTTAAATACATACTACACTCCCGGCATTAGCCCTAACAAAAAACTCATGTGGTAGAAAAACGGTGCGAATGCTGAGTTGTCAAGCATCTGATGTAAAAAATCAA
Organism: Clostridiales bacterium; assembly: GCA_012511925.1. GTDB lineage: Bacteria > Bacillota > Clostridia > Christensenellales > CAG-138 > DUPG01. Next base: position 7 of record JAAZFD010000093.1, on the reverse strand, counting down.
ACTGCAT
>JAAZFD010000092.1 GCA_012511925.1 Clostridiales bacterium | reverse complement strand
CTGCAAAAGCAACACAACAGCTGCTTCGCACGAATGAAAAGGCATTTAATAATTGGTGTTAGAAAAACGCACAGATACACGCCTAATCATAAAACATCCGACTTTATTGTGCCTTTCACCTCCTCTGGCTGTAGCGCCATGTGTATGTATTGCTATCTTGTGTGCAATTACAACAAATGCTCATATATGCGACTTTTTGTGAACAGGGAAGCCATGATGGACAGGCTAATTAAAAATTCGCAAAAATCGGATAAGGAGCTTGTGTTTGAGATAGGCTCGAACTCTGATTTAATATTGGAAAATACTATTACAAACAATCTTCCCTATGTAATTGAGCGATTTTCTACAATCGAAAGAGGATATCTAACATTCCCGACAAAGTTTGATATGGTAAACCCACTTTTACCGCTTAACCATAGAGGGCGAATAAAGATTAGAATGAGCGTGAACCCCGAGGAAATCATTCAAAAAATCGAGTTCAAAACTTCTCGCCTTGACGCAAGAATTGATGCCATAAATAAGCTATGCGAGGCAGGCTACAAGGTTGGCTTGCTTATTGCTCCCGTAGTTTTGACGGAGAATTGGAAACAGCTTTATAGTGGGCTTATAGACAAGCTATCGGCACAGCTTTCTTCCTGCACAAAAAAACAGCTTTTTATCGAGATTATTTTTATGACCTACAGTTATGTGCATAAGGCGATAAACAACGATGCTTTTCCGAATGCTATTGAGCTTTACGATAAACAGATTATGACGGGCAGAGGGCGAGGTAAGTATTGCTATCGGGAGAGCGTAAGACATGAGGGCGAGGAGTTTTTGAGGGCAGAGATTGCGGGGAAGCTACCAGAGGCGAAAGTTGTGTATGTGGTGTAAACGGCTGAAAACATAAGCCCCAGAGCGGCCCAAAAGCGATTGAGTGTTATGCAGTTTTAACACGAAAGAAAAAATTACCATGTTTTCGATTGACATAATCAAGCATTCCATATTAACATATATTTGCAACAGCATAGCGTAACAGCTTGCAATTATTTATAATGTGTAAAAGGAGAAATTCAATGAGAAGATATGTCGATGACAACGGGGGCAGAATACAAAGAAACGAAACTATTTTGTGGCAAGGTGAAACCGCAAAGGTGCGATATTTTCTAAAAATCTTGCTGTCGTTGCTTATTCCGTTTGCAGTAATCTCTGGTTTATTGTTGCTGCTTCGCATTATTCCTAATAATGAATATACAATTCCATTTCTTCTTATGGTTGGTTCGCCGCTAATAATAATAGTTCCTTTTGCAATGCTTGATGTGAGAGCAGGATTCTTTTGCGTTACTGAAAAAAAGATTCTTGCTGAAGCGAAAATGCACGCTGATAAGAAAATGATATTTTGGTTTCCTTATGATGAAGTTATCGCCTTTAAAATAAATAGGACTATAATAGACTGTTTGTTTAATATTGCTACAATAAAAGTTACCGTAATCCACACTTGGGCAAATCCAACCACGCGTGAAATAGTGCGGCAATCAAAGGGGTGGATTTGGATTGCAGGAATTCGTGATGCTGAATCGTGCTTGGCTGCTTTGAATAAAGGCAAGGAGCTTAATGCGCCAAATTTACCTGTTTCGTAGAGAGCGTTTAGTTTGAGCGGCTTGTCATTTCCACTTTATCATGTTATTATTTAAACATATTAAATGATGAAGGGATTCATTATATATGTTTAACATCCTGCTTAATTTGATAAACGAGTGTGCTCTCGGTAATTTTTTTGATGCGACTGAAAAGTTGAAACATTTTATCTATTCCACAGAGCAATTCGAGGGTATATTGGCTCAAATAGGTACAATTCCTGAATCGATAGAGCATGATTCGACTGAGGAAAAACTATTTGCAAAAGTATCTGATATTGTACTATCAAGGGCATTTAGGGAATTGGGGCTTAAATCAAATGTTCTTTCCGAAAGAGCAGATTCGGCTGATGTTTTTGCTCAGTCTCCTTTACATGGTTACACTTTAGTTGCTGATGCAAAAGCGTTTCGCTTAAGTAGAACCGCAAAAAACCAAAAAGATTTCAAAGTAACAGCTTTGTCTGGCTGGAAAAATGATGCCGAGTATGCTGTCTTGTGTTCTCCATACTTTCATTATCCACGAGTTCAAAGTCAAATTTATGCGCAAGCACTTGATAAAAACGTTTGCCTTTTGAGTTGGGAACATATAATTTTTATGATTCAACACGGAATAAAGGAAGATGAAAAACTGAATTTATCGTCTATATGGAATTTTACCGAAACGTTATCTCATAAGGTTGTTGTTGCAGACAAAAAGAAAAGTTTTATGGAAGAGTTTAGTGCTCACTTATTAACAACAGTAGGCTTTAACATCAATGAGTTTGATGAGGTATTATCTACGTGTATTCGCTCCTTAGTTGAAAGAGGCGAAAAAGAAAAGGAGTTTTGGGAAGAAGAGCGTAAAATCATTTTATCTTACACTCATAAACAAGCAATTTCCGAGTTAATCAAAAGCAAAAAGATTGATGAAAAAATACGGCAAATCCAAAAATACATAGGGGGGATTAGTCGTGATAGATAGCATTATTACTGGCGATTCTATCGAAGTATTAAAAACATTTCCCAATGAGTTTGCCCACGCAATTATATCAGACATTCCATACGGCATAGGCTACGATGAATGGGATGTGTTCCATGATAATACGAACTCTGCATTAGGGGGAACGTCTTTAGCTCAAAGCAACGGTGGCACATTATTCAAAAGACGAGGAAAACCTTTGAACGGATGGAGTACAGCTGACAAGAAAATTCCTCTTGAGTATCAAGAGTGGTGTGCATCTTGGGCCTCAGAGTGGTTGCGTGTGCTTAAGCCGGGGGCTTCATGTTTTGTTTTTGCTGGTCGTCGTTATGCACACCGATGTATTGTTGCTTTAGAGGATGCAGGTTTTACATTTAAGGATATGATAGCTTGGAAAAAAAATACTGCGCCCCACCGTGCACAACGAATTTCGGAAATATATAAGCGACGTGGTGATATAGTTCAAGCTGATAATTGGGAGGGTTGGCGTGTTGCTAATCTACGACCTATTTTTGAGCCTATTTTGTGGTTTCAAAAACCTTATAAAACAGGTGGTACTATTGCTGACAATGTTCTTGAATTTGATGTTGGGGCTTGGAACGAAAACGCACTTAAGACATACTGCGAACCCTTTGATGTTGTTAACCATTCTAACATTCTTTCGGTACCATACAATAAGTGCGACCATGGATTGCACATAACGCAAAAACCATTAAGCCTTATGAAGTGTCTTGTTTCTCTTGTAACAAGAGAAAATGCAATAGTTCTTGACCCATTCGCAGGTTCAGGCACGACTTGTTTAGCAGCAAAAAAACTTAATAGACACTATGTTGGGATTGAAATAAATAGTAATTATGCCGAAATCGCACGAAAACGTTTGGAGTATAAGGTTTTTACTTTATTAGGGGATTAAAAAAGAATCGCTTTTCAAATAGAGCTATACGACAAATAGGTTAGCGGAGAATGTTGTGCAGATGGTAACAGGATGCAACTTTAAGACTATAATAATTTGCTTTATACAAAAGATATGCTATAATTTACATATTATTAGACAGGGGTATTTGTATGGAAGTTGCAAAAAAGTATTGCGAAAAAATCAATCCATTGAAACTTCCGACTGCAATAGAATTGTTCGCAGGAGCTGGCGGTCTTGCGCTTGGAATAGAGCAAGCCGGTTTTAATACAATTGCCTTGATAGAGTTTAACAAAGATGCAGCCAATACGTTGAAAATGAATCGTCCAAAATGGAATGTTCTTTGCGATGATATAGCAAATATCTCATCAAAAAACCTTTGTGAATTCTTTAATTTAGATGCTGGCGAACTCGATTTGCTTTCAGGTGGAGCGCCCTGCCAATCATTTTCGTATGCTGGCAAGCGCCTTGGCTTAGAAGATACGAGAGGTATGCTCTTTTATCATTATGCTATATTTCTAAAAAAACTACAGCCAAAAACTTTTTTGTTTGAAAATGTGCGTGGTTTGCTTACTCACAACAATGGCATTACTTACAATACGATAATTCATTTTTTTGAAGATATGGGCTATACCATGCAAAGCAAGGTTTTAAATGCTTGGGATTATGGAGTTGCACAAAAAAGAGAACGGTTAATCATTATTGGTATTAGAAACGACCTAAAGAACAAAATAAAAATCAACTACCCTAAACCGCATTCATATAAACCTGTATTACGTGATGTTTTAATAGATGTCCCACATAGCAATGGCACAAAGTATTCCGAGCATAAGCGCAAAATATTCGATCTAGTTCCTCCAGGTGGCTATTGGAGGGATATTCCCGAAGATATTGCAAAGGAGTACATGAAGAGCTGTTGGAATATGGGCGGAGGCAGAACAGGGATTTTACGCAGATTGAGTTTAGATGAACCGTCTTTAGCTGTGCTTACTTCACCATCTCAAAAGCAAACGGATAGATGCCATCCATTAGAATCACGACCCTTTACCGTTAGAGAAAATGCACGTTGTCAAGGTTTCCCTGATGATTGGGAGTTTTCTGGTAGTGTAGGTAGTCAGTATAAACAAGTGGGCAATGCTGTTCCTGTAAACTTGGGCTTTGAAGTTGCGAGAGAAATATATAAAGGATTAAAATTATAAAGATGTGGAATTTAAGTTTTATATCAGAAGAGGATTTTTACAAGCATGTAAGGTTAACTATTGAAAATTATGGTGAAAAGCTAATGCCCTACGATTTGGCAAAATTCAATAGAAACACAATAGACCCTATAAAGCTAATAGCTAATATTTGATAAAACCATTTATGATTTCAGTTGGGAAGAAATTATTAGAAATGAGATTTTTAGGCAAAGGGATAAATCAAACAACAACGATATAGGATATTTTCATCAACGGATTTTTCAATACATCAAGGGATGCAAAGTGCCTACTTCTGGTTGGGATATAGTTCTGCAAAAAGATAAAGAAATTCTTTTGCCCGATAACGATAGAGTAAAAACCGTATTTGTCGAAATGAAAAACAAGCATAACACAATGAATTCATCGTCAAGTGCGAAAACATACATGAAAATGCAAAGTCAACTTTTATCTAATGATGATTGTGCTTGCTTTCTTGTTGAGGTAATAGCCAAGCAATCCCAAAACATTACTTGGGTGGTGAGTATAGACGGAAAGCAACACAAACACCGCCGCATTAGGCGTGTAAGTATTGATGAATTTTATAAAATAGTAACAGGTCAAGAGGATGCCTTTTATCAGATGTGTATGATTTTGCCGTCAATGGTTGAGGAAGTAGTAAAAAACCTTGATTCAGTAGCTAAACCTAACGATTCCGTATTTAGAGAGCTAAACGACCTTGCAAAAAAAGAAAACGGTTCCTTTTCATTAGCCTTATATCTCTTGGGCTTTGGTTCGTATATAGGCTTTTGATGTTTTGATGATAGTAAAAACGGCGGTTTCCCGCCGTTTCCTTTTCACAATCAAAATTACTTTATAAATAACCCTGCCAGCGAAAACGCCGCAAACAGCGCCGCCGTAAGGTTCGCCACCAACGAAACAACCGTAATCTGCGTATTTATAGAGGGTCCTGCCGTGTCCTTGAACGGGTCGCCCACCATATCGCCAATAACGGCCGATTTATGCGCAAAGCTGCCCTTGCCGCCAAAGTTACCTGCCTCGATATACTTCTTAGCATTGTCCCACGCACCGCCCGAGTTAGACATAAACATAGCAAACAACAGTCCCGAAACGATATTTCCCACTAAAAAGCCGCCCAAAGCCATAACACCGCCAATAAAGCCTACAATAAGCGTTGAAACTATAGCCATAAGCCCTGCGGGAATCAATTCACGCAATGCGCCCTTAGTTGAAATATCGATACATTTATCATATTCGGGAGTACCCTTTCCCTCTTTCAATCCAGGAATTTCATTGAACTGCCTATGAATCTCATGCACCATGTGTTGAGCGTTTTTGTCAACTCCCATAATAAGCATGGCAGAGAATAAAACAGGTATTCCCAAGCCCACCATCATTCCGAAGAAAACTAAGGGGTTCATAACATCAAATCCCGAAATATCTATGCCTGCATTCCTCGCCACCTCTAAGAAAGCCGCTAACAACGCAATAACCGTAAGCCCCGAAGCGCTGATTGCAAAGCCCTTTGTGATAGCCTTTACTGTGTTTCCTGCCGAATCCAGCTCGTCGGTTACCTTTACAACCTCTTTACCGAGTCCGCCCATTTCCGCTAAGCCTCTTGCGTTGTCAACGATAGGGCCAAAAGCGTCATTTGAAACTATCATGCCCACGATTGAAAGCATACCTATTGCCGCCATTGCAATTCCGAAAACCGCATATTGCGCCGAAAGTGCAGGGTCGCCACCGCCTAATGGAGCGCAAAGGAAATATGCAACCGCCGACGAAACACCTATTCCGATTAACGATGGTACTGTGCTTTTAAAGCCATAGGTGAGTCCTGTTAGAATTGTAAATGCAGGACCTCCTTGACTTGCCCTTGCAACCTCTTGAACTGGCTTTTTCGCGTCATTTGTAAAGTAATCCGTTGCAAGCCCTACTACCACTCCAACGAGCAATCCTACGAATGTTGCTCCGAAAAATCTGAAATCGAAGCCGAAAAAGTATGATGCTAATGCCGTTAAAATGGCATACAGCGCCATTGTTATGTATGAGTTAATATTAAGCGCTCTACTGGGGTTTTTGTTCTTGCCTATCCTTGCGAAAAACACACCTATTGTTGAAGCGAAAAGCCCCAAGCCAGTGTAGCAAAGCACCATCTCAACCATTTTTATATTATTTAGTCCTATTGCCATTACGGTAGCCGCCGCAAAAGCCGCAACGTTTGAATCGAATAAATCTGCGCCCATGCCTGCAACGTCGCCCACATTGTCGCCCACATTGTCGGCTATAACCGCAGGGTTTCGTGGGTCGTCCTCTTCTAAGCCTAATTCAACCTTGCCAACAATGTCTGCTGCTATGTCTGCCGCTTTGGTGTAAATTCCGCCGCCTGCCTTAGCAAAAAGCGCTAAGGTTGAAGCACCGAATGAAAAGCAAAGTATAGCGCTTTGCACAAGTGCAGAATCACGAATGAGAATCAAAAGTAGCGAGCAACCCAACAACGCCGAGCCAACAACCGTCATTCCCATAACCGCACCGCCCCTAAAGCCTGCCATGAACGACTTTGAGATGCCGTCCTTCGCCGAAATTGCAGTTTTTACGTTCGCAATGGTAGCAACCTCAATTCCCACTATGCCAGCAAAAGCGGAAAACACAGTTCCTGCAATGTATGAAATCGTAACTATTAGATTGTTTATGATATTTGCACCATCAACCCAGAAAGGCTTTGGCATGAAAAGACAAACAAATACAGAAGCGATTGCTGCGAACCATGTTAGCGCCTTGTACTCCCTTTTTAAGAACGTTCTTGCGCCACGCTTAATCATAAGACCTATTGATTCCATTTGAGGAGTACCCTTTGGTAGCCTTTTAATCCAGTGATTAAAGTATGCTGCCACAGCGAACGCTATTGCGGAGATAGTAACGCCTGCGATTCCGAAAAACAAAATGCCCATGCAAAACTCTCCTTGGTATTCACAAAATAGTGCGAATTTTAGGCAAACCCAAAATTCAAACCCATTATATATTATGCCTCTATCTTTTTAATGTCAAGGGGAATTTATAAAGTTGTAATAGTAAATTTTTGTATGTAGTGGTTTGGTAAAGTGTTTTTACTCAATGGAGATATAAATATCTCAAAGGGTCTCAAAAGTGTAAGCGAAATATTTTTGGTTTCAAAAACGATTTTTGTGCTCTCCAACTGATATGTAAATATCTTTCCAAACGATTCTAACCGAGCGAAGTTCAATCTCTTTCGCCCTATTTGCCTTGTTAAACTCCCTGTCGCCATACTTGTCATCACCAATTATGGGGCAGCCAATATGCTAAGTGCGCCCGAATTGTCTTTGCCTGTAAGGTTGTTTATTCAATGGATATGTAAATATCTTTCCAAACGATTCTCACCGAGCGAAGTTCAATCTCTTTCGCCCTGTTTGCCTTGTTAAACTCCCTATCGCCGTACTTGTCATCACCAATTATGGGGTAGCCAATATGTGCTAAGTGCGCCCTGATTTGATGTGTTTTGCCTGTTATTAGCTCTACTTCAAGCGTTGCGCTTTCTTTATCCTTTATAAATTTTGAAGGAGCAAAGGACTTCTTATTAGAAGTGGAAGAAGTAATCCTTGTTGATAACAATAAAAAGGGTATTAGCGATTTTATAAAAAAGAATCAAAAGGATATTCATAGTCAAGCACTTTTTGCAATGCAAAGCTATATGGCAAGGCTATAAATTACTCCGTCTCTATCCTTACCTTCCCCCAAACGATTCTAACCGAGCGAAGTTCAATCTCTTTTGCCCTATTTGCCTTGTTAAACTCCCTGTCGCCATACTTGTCATCGCCAATTATGGGGCAGCCAATATGTGCTAAGTGCGCCCTTATCTGATGCGTCTTGCCCGTTAATAGCTCTACCT
>JAAZFD010000091.1 GCA_012511925.1 Clostridiales bacterium | reverse complement strand
TATCAATGGTAAGAAGTTCAACCAAGTAGGGCGCGTCTGCATGGATATGATAATGGCTAGTATCAAAGACGATGAAGTAAAGCGTGGAGATGAGGTTATACTTTTTGGAAAAGGCGGCATGAGCGTTGAAGAGGTTTCGCAAATTGTTGGAACAATAAATTACGAAATCACTTGCCTTGTGACCCCAAGAGCGAAAAGGCATTACATCAAATCTTGATTAAGTGTATATCTATTAAAAAGGCGACAATGCTTGATTGCAAAGTCGCCTTTAATTATTTGATTATTAAGAGATAATGAAACTCAATAGGGCAACTGCATCACCGGTATTTATTTTTGTATCGCCGTTGAAATCTGCAAGCCTTTTTTGGTCCTCATTCAATGTTTGAGAGCCGACAATGCTTTTTAGAATAATCGTAGCATCACCTGTGTTGATATTGCCGTCTTGGTTTACATCGCCTAAAGCAAAGATTGAATCATACCTTGCTGTAATGGTTGTATTAACCTCAATCGCTTCGTTGTTGTAATCCCAGCCAGCAAATGTAACCCCATCGTGCTCGGGAGCAGTTGGGAAGTCATCTTCGCTAATGATTGTGCCATATTCAACAACCATTTCTTTTAAAGTTTCGTTCGTGCAGCCGTCTATGAACTTGACAGTTAATTGAGCGTCAAGCGACATAAGAAATTTAAATCCAAAATCTCTTTCTTTTGCAAGCTGGCCATAAACGTTGCTACCGCTGGAGTAAAGTGTGTTGTTGTGTATATATAAAGCGTGTGTCTGCCCGAATGATGCACTGCTTGCGCTAAATTTTGCAGAAGCGGGAGTCATTATGTTGTTTAATGTACCGTTTCCAAGCTGACCATCATCGTTTCTTCCGAAAACAACCATGGTTCCGTCATTTTTTAGTACGGCCGAGCTATCATACCCAGCAAAAATCTTATCAACGTCTGTCATAAGTTCTGAGGTCATCGATTTTGCGACACCAATTTGTCCATAATCATTTTTGCCCCAAGTATATAGCTTATTGTCGTTTGCTTTCACAAGCACATGTTCTATACCGCAAGCAACTGATTGCGCATTGTCCTTTAGTTTAATTGGTATTAGTTGATTGGTTTCTTGACCAAGCATTGAACCGGCGCCGCACCCCATTAGTGAGCCATCGCTCTTTACAAAAAAGGTATTTGTCCTGCACATTCCTACAGAAACAACATTAGTGTCTATGTAGTATGGCCTGTAAGTGTTAGAATGACTTGAATTGGTATATCCGTTGCCCAGTTCACCATAATAGTTGTAGCCCCATGTCCATAGCCCGCCATCTTTGTCTATAGCAGCACCTTTTAGAGCGCCTGAAAAAACGGCTTGCACATTTTCCATAATTGATTTAGGGGTGGTTTGAATTTTTCTGTAACCTCTTTCGCCGTTCCCTAACTGACCGTCACTGTTTGCTCCCCATGTATATAGCTTTCCATCAGATGTTACGGCGTATGAACTACCACCGCAAGCAGAAACACTTACAACATTTTCGAGCACTTTGATAGGGGTTGAGCTGGAGTTTGTAGAGCCATTACCCAACTGACCGCTGGTATTGCTGCCCCATGCCCACAGCGAACCGTCAGACTTAATTCCAAGGCTATGATACATACCAGAGGCTGTTTGAACGAAATCGTCCATTATTTCAGCAGGGGTTGTTATTTGTATGTTTTCGTTAAAACCGAGTTGGTTGTATTCATTACCGCCACAAACATACATGTCGTTTTCTGTTGTTATTATAAGGGTATGATTTCTTCCCGCAACAACAGATGCAACGTTTTCTCTAACCATTATAGGCACATTTGATGAAACCGTAGTACCATCGCCGAAAGCGCCTATTTCGTTGTTGCCCCAAGCGTACATTACGCCTTGAGTAGTAATGGCAAATGTACGATAATAACCAGCATTTACATAAGTAATGTTTTCCATAAGCCTTTCGGGAGTGCGTATGAAATCAGTGTCCCCTGTGCCTAATTGACCAAATTCGGAACGTCCCCATACCCATAATGCATTATCTGAAGTTATTGCGCAGGTAGAGTAATAGCTTGCAGAAACAAAAATAACATTATCCATTACCTTTTTAGGCGTGTAGCTATCAATCCAAGTTCCGTCTCCGAAATTGCAGTTATTATTACCACCCCATACCCAAAGTGAACCGTCGGTTTTTACGGCAAACGATGTCATATTTGATGCAACAGCAAATTTAACGTCTGTCATAATCTGTGTAGGAGTTTCTACACTTGTAACTGTTTCGGGGTTTTGGGCAAGCTGACCTAAATCATTGGCACCGAAGCCGTATAAAACTCCGTCTTTTGTTATGCATAGTGTATGCATACCTCCTGCAGAAACCGATACAACATCGTCCATTATTTTCACTGGTATTTTGCTCATGCCGCCCGATACAGCATTTGTTAGAGAATAATTTGAATTACTACCCCAGCCCCAAAGTGAATTATCTTTTTTGATTGCAAGCGCATAGTCGGAACCTGCAGACATAGAAATAACATCTGTAAGAATTTTCATGGGTTCTTTTACATTGTTGTTTGTTATGCCTGTTCCTGTTTGTCCCTTATCGGTTCTGCCCCATGCCCATAGCGTTTTGTCGATTTTTAGCGCAAGCGAAAAGTAGTTGCCGGTAGCAACCTGCGTGAAGTCGCTATTTGCAGCTTCGGCTTTGCTCGCACTTGAGAAGCAAAAAACCTGCACAGATAGTACAAGTGCAAGAAGAATAGCGATAGTTTTTCTTGATAACATTGGAAATCTCCTTTAATTGTGATTGTGTAGAAAAATAAGAATAGACAGATAATAAAGTAATTGGAAATTCTGGATTTTTCTACATTGCTTGTATTTTAAACCTTTTCTATTAAAAGATCAAGAGAAAGTTTTCATTTTTATGATAATAATATCAAAAGATTTAAAATTGATGTGTTTACGACAATCAACCCATCAATTCCGCCATCCAATACGCATACATGCAATAGCCGCGCTGAGGGTCGTTTATCATTACATGGGTAACAACACCTATTATTTTTCCATTTTGAATTATGGGACTTCCGCTCATTCCCTGCACAATACCTCCCGTCTTTTCAAGCAAGCGGGAATCGGTTATTTCTATAACAAAACCCTTTGATTCTGCCTTGCTTTGGGAGAACAGCTTTGTAACCTTGCATTCATATTCTCCGATTGTAGAATCGTTTAGCGTTGTTAAAATTGTAGCCTTGCCTGTACGCACTTCGCTTGGAAATGCTACTGGCAAAGGTTGATTATAATAAGATAGGCTATCAATATCCATATCGCCATAAAGTGTACCATAAACACCGAACTCGCAATTCGTGCGTATTGAGCCAAAACGTTCCGAACTCGAGCCAAAGGTTCCTAAAAGCTCGCCTGCTTCGCCAACCTCTCCCTTTATTATATCTACAATTTCACATTCGGTTATCTCACCGCTTTTTACATCAAATACGGTGCTTGTGTCTATATCCATTATAGCGTGTCCGAGGGCTGCATAATTCAGGGTTTCGGGGTCGAAAAACGAAATCGTGCCTATGCCTGCTGTGCTATCACGCACCCACATACCCAGCTTGTATTGATTTTCACGAGAATCGTAAGCAGCATTTAGAGTAATAGTTTGTGGGTTCTTATTTCTTTTAATCGTGAGCGTAACTTGTCCGTTTGCGGAATTACATATCTCAACTAAATTGTCGGTATTATAGATTTCTACACCATTTGCTTCTGTTATAATATCTCCGGCAACAATGCCTGCAACAGCCGCGGGAGAGGGTACATTTTTTATAGTTCCATCGCTTGAGGTAGTGGTAATATCGCTTGTGCCAACAACCAAAATCCCTTTTGTATGCAAAGCAATTCCAATACTTTGACCGCAAGGAATCAAATAGTGGTTGCTTTTTGTATAGAAGAAAACTGTCTTTACAGGTATGAAGCCAAAAAGTTCAACCGTTGCAGACGTTCTGTTTTTGTTTAAGGATTCGTCTATGCTTCCTGAAACAGTTTGCGTATCATCTTCTATTGAATAGTTGAATGGGGCAGGTAGCGAAGAAAAAAAATCGTTTTTCTGTGAATCCGAATCGAGATAAACAACATTCGGAATATTGTTAATAACCTGCATCGCAGGTGAAAAGTTGAAAAGTACAAGGAATAAGCATAGCACTATTCCGAAACCTTTTAAAATTGATTGTCCTTGCCAAGTAAATTTTTTCATCAAACACCCCTTATGAGTCGCCAAAACAAAAGCATGTAATGGTGTTATTATAACCATAGTACATGCTTTTATATTCGTTAGCTAATGATAAAAATATAATTTAATGTCAGAATTTGACTTTATTTTGTTTTTGCATCTTTTATCATAGATGCGGCATGAATAAATGAGGTTTCTGCTGCTCCACCTAATATTCTTGCTATCTCCTTGCAATGCTCCTCTTCGCTTAATAGGCGAATCATACTGCTTGTAGAAGAAGCGGTTTGAAGTTTAGTAACCGAGTAATGATAGTCGGAAAATGCGGCAATTTGGGGTAGGTGAGTGATAGCAATAATCTGCTTGTTTTTGGAAATAGAGTGCATTTTTTCGCCAACTACCATTGCTGTGTTTCCACTTATGCCTGTATCTATTTCGTCAAATATCATCAAGGAGATGTCCTCGCAATTAGCAAGAACCGACTTTAGCGCAAGCATAATACGAGAAACCTCGCCGCCTGAGGCAACCTTAGAAAGTGGCTTTTCCGGCTCTCCCGGGTTGGTCGAAAGCATAAATTCGATTTCATCGATTCCGTTAGGATGTGGTTCGTCGTCGTCTAAGTTGTCGAACCTTACCGAAAACTTTGCTTTTTCTAAACCCAGTTCGGCTAACTCTTTCATAACGCTGATACTAAAAACTTCAGCAGATTTTTTTCTGATTTCAGAAAGTTTATTTGCGGCAACAAAATATTGCTCTCTGTATTCCTCAAGCATTTGGTTTAGTTTGATTCGCCTTGCTTCACCGGATACTAAATTTTCAAGCTCTATCTGTGCCTTGTTTAAAAAGCCAAGCACAGCAGGTATGCTATTACCGTATTTGCGCTTTAGTTGACCTATCGAATGTAATCTCGCTTCAATTTCTTCCAGACGCTCTAAATCAAATGAAAAAGAATCAACAAAATCACGCACAGAATATGTTGATGCTTCCAAAGAGTAATATACCTCATTCAAGTTCTCAAAAAGCGCATTGTACTCATCAGAATACTTAGATATTTCAGACAGTGCACGGCAAGCCTCTTTAATTGCATAAAGCGCTCCGTTTTCAGAATCTGTAAGCAACTCTGAAGTTGTATTTAGCTGTCTTAAAACATGCTCGCCATTTGCAAGAATCTCACGCTCGGCTACTAACTTTTCTTCTTCGCCAACTTCGAGTTTCAAAGAGTCAATCTCATTTATTTGATAGGTGAGCATATCTATTCTGCGCTCTCTCTCCTGCTCGGAAATAAAACCGCTTAGTAATTCTTGCTTATTTTTTTTGTAGTTTTCAAAGGCGTTTTTTGTATCTGCCTTTATGTCTAACAAGTCCTTTGCGGCAAATGAATCCAAATAACCGATATGACGCTTTGAATTAAGCAACGCTTGGTGCTCGTGCTGACCATGCAAATCGACAATGTGCTCGGTAATTGATTTAAGCACAGAAATGTTTGTCATCAAGCCATTTATTCTGCATACGCTTTTGATTGAGCCTTGGTTGCCTTGCGGAATGCTTATCTCTCTTGAAACAGTAATCGTATCATCGTCATAGTCGATTTCCTCATGCCCTAATATTTCTTTAACCGAAGCGTTTGAGGAAATGTCAAAGGTAGCTTCAACAATAGCTTTTGATTCACCATGTTTTATAAGCTCAATACTGGCTCGCTCGCCAAGCGCAAGGCTTATGGAATCAATTAAAATAGACTTTCCGGCTCCCGTTTCACCTGTAATAATATATAGTCCCTTTCGGAAATCGATTTTTATTTCGTCAATCAAAGCAATATTTCTAATTGTTAGCCTTGTAAGCATAATTACCTCATATCACCATTATTTGCGATTAACTCATCAAGCTGTTCCTTAACAAAGCTGCTTTGGTTTACATCGCTTAAAGCCAAAAATAAAGTGTCATAGCCTGCAACACTGCCCAAAATTTTTATATACTTAAGCGTATCAATCGCTTTTGCAATCAAAACGGCTGCACCTGGTATAGTTTTAATTACAACGAGGTTTCCTGCAACCTCGACAGATGTAACCGAGCTTGAATAGAGGGATTTGTATGTGGAATTTCTACTGTTTTGTTTAGCATCTGTAATCGCATATCTATATGAAACTCCGTTCTCCGAAAGAACCTTCACAAGCTTTAATGCCTTAATATCGCGTGAAACAGTGGTTTGAGTAACATTAAAGCCGCAGCTCTGCAAATGCGCAGCTAAATCGCTTTGTGTTTCAATATTTACGGATTCAATAATCTCAACTATCTTTTGTTGTCTTGCGTTCCTCATTATTACCTCAATACCTCTTTTCTTATGTAAGCTTATCTCTTATAAGTGAATAAATATTCTTCTTGCTCAACTCAATAAAGTCGCAAGTGTATTCAGATTTTTTTACTGAAATCATTTCGTTTTCTTTGAGTTCACGAATAAAAGTACCGTCAGCAGCGAAGCTGCCACCGCTATATACAGTAAGGTTAATTATGGCATCAGCACTCGCAACTATAGGACGAAATGCCAAAGAATGCGGGCAAATGGGGGTAATAATAATCACATCTAATCCGGGTGCTATAACGGGTCCGCCTGCCGAAATTGAGTATGCAGTAGAGCCGGTAGGGCTGCTAACAACAAGCCCGTCGCAGAATACCCTTCCAGCATATATGCCATCGATTTCGATTCCTAAGTCCAGTATCTCTGTAAAAGACGACTTATAAACTGTAAAATCGTTAAGGCTGTTGAAACTTTTTCCTGAATCGACGCTGTTAAGCATCATTCGCTTGTTTAGCACATAATCGCCAGAATACATTTTAATTAGTGCAGTCTCGAAATTGTCTATCTCTATTTCACTCAAAAAGCCTATTCTGCCCATGTTTATTCCGAGTAGGGGAACGCCTTTGTTGCTTGAGTATTTCGATGCCATAAGCATTGTGCCATCTCCGCCGACCGCAACAACAAAATCAATGTCGCTTTTTTCGATATCCGCAAAAACTACTAGGGGGTTGCTGATATATTTGGGTGAGCTTGCCAAGCCGATATTATGCTTAGAAAGCACCATTGAAATTTTCTCTAACCCAAGTGAAGCTCCGCCCTTAGAGGGCTTGCAAATTAGTCCTATTTTATTGTTTTTTGGTGCATACATAAAATTATTATAATAGTAAAGTAAATTTATTTCAAGCTAAAACTGTAAAACGTGCATAAATATTCATTTTGCCAAAATTATAGATGTTCTTATTGCAAAATAACATAAAACATGTTAAAATAGCATAATTAAATATTTGCTCGATTTTTAAAACCAGCAAGTTAGTAAATATATTTGGAGGCAGTATGATAAAGGAAGTTGTACTTGTGGGCGCAGTAAGAACTGCGATAGGTTCATTTGGCGGAATGTTGAAGGATACCCATGTATCAGAACTCGGTTCAATCGTTATAAAAGAGGCTTTGAAACGTGCAAAGGTTTCCCCCGAAGCAGTTGACGAGGTTATTATGGGTTGCGTATTGCAGGCAGGCTTGGGGCAGAATGTTGCTCGCCAATCATCCATCAAGGCTGGGATTCCTGATTCCGTTCCTGCTATGACTCTAAACAATGTTTGTGGCTCTGGCTTGAAGGCTGTAAATTTAGCTGCCGCCATGATTCAGTCTGGCGATGCTGATATTGTTGTGGCTGGGGGTATGGAAAACATGAGTGCAGCCCCATACTTGATTCCCCAAGCGAGATATGGCTACCGTATGAGTATGCCTATGGCTTCAATCGTTGATACCATGGTCCATGATGGTTTATGGGAGTCATTTAACAATTATCATATGGGCATGACAGCTGAAAACATTGCAGAGCAATTTGGAATAAATCGTGAAGAGCAAGACGAGTTTGCAGTGTCGAGTCAGTTGAAATGCGAAAAGGCACAAAATGAGGGCAAGTTCGATGACGAAATAGTTCCTGTGCTCGTTAAGGTAAAAAGAGAGATTATTGAGTTCAACAAAGACGAGTACCCACGTGCAGGTGCATCAATCAACAACATGATGAAACTACGCCCCGCATTCAAGACAGATGGAACAGTAACCGCAGGAAGTTCATCAGGCATAAATGACGGTGCTGCTGCAATAGTAGTAATGAGTGCAGAAAAAGCTAAGGAGTTAGGTGTTACACCCATGGCAAAAATTGTTTCGTATGCTTCCGCTGGTGTTGACCCAAAAATCATGGGAATAGGACCTATTGCAAGCACCAAAAAGGCACTTAATAAAGCAGGAATGACAGTTGACGACCTCGACCTAATCGAAGCAAACGAAGCCTTTGCGGCTCAATCGCTTGCTGTAGCAAAGGAGTTGGGGTTTAACCCTGAAAAAATCAATGTAAATGGGGGAGCAATAGCTTTAGGGCATCCAATCGGAGCATCTGGTTGTCGCATACTCGTAACCTTGCTGCACGAATTGATTCGAAGCGGTAAGAAAACAGGCTTAGCTACCCTATGTGTAGGCGGAGGCATGGGTGTTTCAACAATAGTTGAAAGGCTGTAAGAGTTGTTGGGCTTGTATAAGCCCTTTTTGATAGTATGAAAAAAGATAGGCTTGGCGAGCGTTTGCTGATAATTTATGCACTAAATATAATTGATGTTATATACACCATGTATTTTGCCATGCGTTTTGGTATTCAAATTGAGGCGAATGAGTACGCACTAAAGCTGTGGAATGACAACCCTGCACTTCTTATTATTTTTAAGCTGTTCGGGGTTGGATTTTTTCTCATTTTGATATACCTGTTTCGAAAATACAAAGCCGCTGAGTTTGCTTCGAAGATTTTACTTGCAATTTATGCTGTACTTGTCTTATATCATATTGTACTGCTCTTATTAGCAATTCAAAACCATGGTTTAGTTTAATAAGAATTGCTCATTATTAAAACATTAAAACCCAAAGATACCATACGAAACATGTTGAATACAGTTTTGATGGTATGTATAATTACACTTGAACACTAAATTAGTGTAACATACTGAATAATTTTTGTAAATTTTCAGAGAAAACAGGAAAGAGGGATAATATGCAAACACAAGAATACATACAGATGCCTGTTATCGCTATGCGTGGCGTAGTTCTGATGCCTAATGAACATGTAGGCTTTGATATTGGGCGCGAGATGAGTATATCTGCTGCCAAAAACTCAATTCTTAACTTTAATGGGAATGTAGTTTTGGTTTGCCAAAAAGAGGCTCATAAAACGGATATTTCAGCGCAAGACCTATACTCAGTGGGTACATTGTGTAAGATAACACAGATGGCAAAGGGTCCTAATGCACCAGCGGCTCGCTTGTTTGTTGATGCTTTAGAGAGGATTGAAATCGCTGAGTTTGAATTTGGTGGCGAATACATAGCTGCAAGCGGAATTTCATATTCAGAACCCGATTGTGAAGACACGCTTTATGAAACCTTGCGCCGCAGAATGTCAAGCCTGTTTTTTGAGTACAGCTCGCTAACTAAACGCTTTTTAGCAGAGCAGCTGTCTGCAATCGATAACATTGAACATTTAGGGACTTATGCGGACGCTATTTGCGCATTAACGCTTCAAAAACCCGAAAATAAGCAAAGGGTTTTAGAGAAGTTCGAACCTATTCAAAGGCTAAACGCTGTCTATGAGCTTCTATCCTTTGAGTTGGAGGTTGCTAAGCTCGACAATCATGTAGAGCTATTAACCAAAAAGAGCCTTGATAAAAACCAAAAGGACTATTACTTAAACGAAAAGATTAAGGCAATCCGTCAGGAATTGGGCGAAACCCAAAACAAGGAGATTGAAAAGTTCAAGCAGCGAATGGAAAATAAAGTATTTCCTGAAGCTGTGCGTGAAAAGCTAAAGACCGAGATAAGTAGGCTTGAGAATCTTCCGCCTTCCTCACACGAGGCGCCTGGCGCTATGTCTTATGTTGAACTTCTGCTCGACTTGCCATGGACAGAAGCCACAGATGACAATATAGATATTGCAGTTGCAAGGGAGATTTTGGATAGAGACCATTTTGGTCTTGAAAAAGTTAAGCAACGCATTATCGAGCATTTGGCGATTGCAAAGCTAACAAACAACCTTAGCGGTCAAATCATTTGCCTTGTAGGACCCCCGGGAGTAGGTAAAACATCTATCGCAAGTGCTGTTGCTGAAGCTGTGGGGCGTAAATTCGTTCGCATGAGCATAGGCGGTATTGACGACGAATCTGAAATCAGAGGACATCGCAGAACCTATATCGGCTCTATGTGCGGTCGTATTATAAATGCTATGAAGCAGGCAAAATCAATAAATCCTGTTATCTTGTTTGATGAAATCGACAAGCTAACAAAGAATATGCATGGCGACCCCTCTGCTGCAATGCTTGAGGTATTAGACCCTGCTCAAAACAAGGCTTTCCGAGACCACTACTTAGAATTGCCGTACGATTTGTCAAACGTTATGTTCATCACAACGGCAAATTCGCTCGACACAATCCCAAGACCATTACTTGACCGTATGGAGGTCATTGAAGTGCCAAGCTACCTCGAGTGTGAAAAAACGCAGATAGCTATGCGACACATGGTTCCAAAACAGCTTGAAAAGCATGGGCTTAGCGATTGCGGAATAGAAATTGACGAAGAAACCATATTAACTCTAATAAGAGATTACACAATGGAAGCAGGTGTGCGTGAATTAGAGCGTACAATAGCTTCTCTGTGCAGAAAGCTTTCTTGTGATATTTTAGAGGGCAAGGATATGAAGTCCCAGCCCCTTGTGAACCGTGTACCTGATTACCTTGGTGCATCTAAGTTCAAACGCAATAGCGCAATATTAAGTCCTTCGGTCGGTGTTGTAAACGGCTTAGCGTGGACAGCATACGGTGGAGAAACACTGCCTATTGAAGCACAGGGAATGGCAGGAACAGGCAAAATCGAGGTTACAGGAAACTTAGGCGAAGTAATGCGTGAAAGCGCTCATGCGGCAATAACCTTCATAAGGGCAAACGCTGCGGAGTTAGGTATCGAAAGCGATTACTTCACTAAGCATGACTTGCACATACACGCAC
>JAAZFD010000090.1 GCA_012511925.1 Clostridiales bacterium | reverse complement strand
GGGCAACACTCTTATGTTCTTCCTATTTATCGAAAGTCAAAAACTCATATTTTACAGTTGAAAAATAGACAAAAAAATTATACAATACGAATAGTAATTATTTGGAGATGATGTGTGAAAAACTTTTTGTATCGCATATTTTGCGGATTTTTTCTTGGAATAAGCATATTTGCCCCAGGGGTTAGTGGCAGCGTTATGGCAGTAATGATGGGAATATACACAAAGCTATTAGATATAGTCTCCAACCCCTTCAAAAATTTCAAAAAGAATATAATTTATTTGTTCCCTATGGGCATTGGAATGCTTTTGAGCTTGGTTTTATTCGTAGTTCTTTTTAGCTACCTATTTGAAACATATAAAAAAGCTACATACCTGCTATTTATGGGTCTAATCGCTGGAAATTTGCCAGTTATTTTTAAGGATGCAATGGCAGGTGGCTTCAAAAAACGCTATATTATCGGAATACTTACCGCCTTCTCTGTGGCTGTAACTCTTGGAATACTAAGACTTTCCGCTCCACAAATGCAAGACTTTGAAAAAATCAGCTTGGTTTTCGTAGGGCTTTGCGGAGCACTTGGCGGTGCTTCGGGAATGGTTCCTGGAATGAGCGTATCCATGGTGTTGATGGTTCCCGGCATTTATGATTATATCTTGCATTCCGCTAAAATCATAGATGTTCCCGTATTATTGGTGTTTGGTGCTTGCTTTGCTGTCGGTATGGTTGTGTTTTCTCGTTTTACAAAGTATATATTCAAGAAATACCATGGCTTTGCATATTCGATGGTTTTCGGATTTATATGCGGCTCATTCGTAAGCATTTACATGGGGTTGCCAAAGCATGACCCCAATTTCAACTGGTTGATTGGTGTAATGGCGCTTGCTTTGGGGCTTGTAATATCTCTGCTTTTCGTCTATCTGAGCAAAAAATTCAACTTAGACGATGATTCAAAAGAGGATGCGCAATTAGCAGAGAATTCACAAGAAAATTAACATTCGCCCTTTAACCTTACAATTAGCTTTTCAATGTTTAATAGAGTGTTTTCGTTTATAAAATGCTCTATTTTTTCTACCTGCTCAAGCTCGTTATCGGAATTGTTTATCAAGCATAAAAACTCATGCAGTATCTCATGACGATGCAATAGGTATTCGCCTGCCTGCTTGCCTTTTTCGGTTAGCACTATTACGCCGTATTTTTCAAAATCTATATAACCGCCTGCTCTTAAATTATCAACCATCTTTGAAGCAGAGGACGGACGCACATTCAGATTCTTTGCAAGCTCGTTTACACGCACCTCGCCTACAGACATCCTAAAAATCATCTCCAAATAATCCTCCATGGAAATAGTCAGCGCATATTTTTCATGAAGCTGGTAGCCTTTGAAGGTGTAAAACTCGTTATTCATTTTCCCTCTTTTTCGACAGTAACATATATAAAGCACATACCATATTATGCAATAAAGGAAAGTTTCCTTATCCTAATTATATTAAGAGGTTATAAAGTTATGTATTTGTGTGAGCTTAGCCCCGGACAAAAAGCCATTGTAAAAGCGCTTTTTTCCACAGGCAGTATAAGAAGAAGGTTGTTAGACATTGGTCTAATCGAAAATACCGAGGTTGAATGCGTTGGAAGAAGTCCCTTAGGCGACCCTTGCGCATACCTTATTAGAGGTGCAGTAATAGCGCTAAGGTCGGAGGACAGCGGAAATATCTTAATAGAGCGATAAGGGGGCGCAATGAAGTATTTCAATACAAAAAAGCAGCTTCAGCACAACAATATCTATTCGGTAGCAATAGCGGGCAATCCGAATGTCGGAAAAAGCACGCTTTTTAATAGCTTAACTGGCATGAATCAGCACACAGGCAACTGGCCTGGCAAAACCGTTTCAAACGCAAGGGGTAGATTTTCTACCGATAACAATGATTATATCTTAGTCGATATACCGGGAACATATTCGTTGATGTCGCATTCGGTTGAGGAGGAAATCGCAAGAAATTTTCTCTGCTTCGGAAATGCAGATGCCGTGATAGTGGTATGCGATGCTACTTGCTTAGAGCGGAATTTGAACCTCGTACTTCAAACAATAGAATTGGCTGAAAATGTAATACTTTGCGTTAATCTGTTAGACGAAGCTAAGCGCAAAGGAATAAAAATCGATTTAGTTGCCCTCTCAAATCTTTTGGGAGTGCCGGTTGTAGGCACAGTAGCAAGAAGCAGAAAAACGCTTGCCGCATTAGTAGCTACGCTTGATGAGGTTGTAGAACACAGTATGCAAAAAGAACCTATAAAAGTGGAATACATACCGCCCATTGAGCAAGCGATTGAAATATTGCAACCAGTTCTCGAAAGTGAGTTAATCTCAAGCCTAAACAAACGCTTTTTAAGTATAAAGCTACTTGACTGCGACAGCCAACTATTAGACGAAATAAATAGCTATCTGAACTTCAATATCTTAGAAAATCAAGTCATAGCATCGGCAATAAAAAGTGCAAAAGCGATTTTAGATGCGAATAATCTTGACTCTAACAGCTTCAAAGACAGCATAGTTTCAAGTATAGTTTTAGAAGCAGAGCGTATAAGCCGTGAAGTAGTAAAAGTTCAATCAAAGCATTACAACCTTCTCGATAGGAAAATCGATAGAATACTAACAAGCAAATGGACGGGATACCCCTTTATGCTCGCATTGCTGGCACTTGTTTTCTATCTTACGCTTACAGGGGCAAACTACCCATCAAAGCTAATAGCCGACGGACTTTTCTGGGTAGAGGCGCAGCTGTCCAAGTTGTTCTTGCTCATCAACGCACCGCCCTTTTTGCATGGGGTTATAGTGCATGGAATGTTTAGAGTGTTGGCTTGGGTAGTTTCTGTAATGCTTCCACCCATGGCGATATTTTTTCCGCTTTTTACGCTGTTAGAGGACTCCGGCTACCTGCCACGAATCGCATACAACCTCGATAAGCCCTTCAAAAAATGCTCTGCCTGCGGAAAACAGGCGCTAACAATGTGCATGGGCTTTGGTTGCACCGCCGCAGGTGTAGTGGGCTGTAGAATAATAGACTCGCCAAGGGAAAGGCTAATTGCCATTATCACAAACTCATTTGTGCCATGCAACGGAAAATTGCCAACCTTAATTGCAGTTATTACTATG
>JAAZFD010000089.1 GCA_012511925.1 Clostridiales bacterium | reverse complement strand
CACCAAAGAGGACCGTTTAACGCCTAAGCAAGTTATGGACGACATAAAAGCCATTGCGTTAGGCGGTTTTCACAGCATGGCAATAAAGACGGACGACAGCTTATGGGCTTGGGGTAGTAATGATGACGGTCAGATAGGTGACAGTAGCCTAATTGAAAAAACAGCTCCCGTAAAAATTATGGAGAATGTTAAAGCAGTTGCAGGCGGAGCCTACCACAGCATGGCGTTGAAAACAGATAACAGCGTATGGACTTGGGGTTCAGAATTGGATTTAAATATCGAAGGCAGAGAGAACAATCCTACACCTGAAAAAATCATGGAAGATGTCGTAGCTATTGCAGCAGGCGATGCTCACAATTTGGCAATTAAATCAAACAATAGCCTGTGGACTTGGGGTTGGAACGGAGATTGTCAGCTTGGTGCAGGCACACACATTTTGCATAGCGAAACCCCCATAAAAATAATGAATGATGTTATAGCAGTTGCCGCAGGCGGCGGACACAGCATGGCGATAAGAGAAAACGGCTCGCTATGGACTTGGGGTAGTAATTTTGCTGGTCAGCTTGGAAATGGCAAGATGTATATGAGGGGTATCCCTGAAAAGATAATGGATGACGTTGTTGTGGTATCTGCTGGCTCTTACCACAGCATGGCAGTAAAGAAAGACGGTTCACTATGGACTTGGGGCAATAATGAATACGGTCAGCTTGGCGATGAAAGCAACGATAACAGCTCAAAACCTATTAAGATAATGAATGATGTTGTTTCTGCTACCGCAAGCACCTTTCACAGCATGGCAATAAAGAAAAACGGTTCACTATGGACTTGGGGCTTCAACAAATTTGGTCAACTTGGGTACAATACTGGCGAAAATGAGTACAGCAATACGCCAACTAAGATAATGGATAATGCAGAAGCGATAGCATCAAGTTATTGCCATAGCTTAGCGATAAAAACAGATGGTTCTTTATGGGCTTGGGGCAATAACGAATATGGTCAGCTTGGTGATGGAAGTAAGGAACAAAGATTACAACCTGTAAAAATTATGGAAGATGTAATAGCTGTTGAGGCAAGCCATTGGTACACCATGGCAATAAAAACAGATGGTTCTCTATGGTTTTGGGGAGAAGATTTATATGGTATGCTTGGTAACGATGCTAATACTACAAAGCCTGCAAAGATAATGGATGATGTAAAAGCCATTGCTACAAGCGGTCTGCACAACTTAGTGATAAAAACAGATGGCTCTTTATGGGCTTGGGGCAGCAATGGTTACGGTCAAATTGGCAACGGCAGTTGTGATGATGATGAATTTGGCGTCCTAACACCCGTCAAGATAATGGAAGATGTATTGGCAGTTTCGGCAGGTGAAGGCTTCAGTATGGCAATAACATCTAACGGCTCTTTATGGGCTTGGGGCAATAATTCCAGCGGTCAGCTTGGTGATGGTAACGATGGATGGGCGAGATTATTACCTATTAAGGTTATGGAAGATGTAAAATCAATTTCAGCAGGAGGATTCCACAGCATGGCAGTAAAAACCGATGATTCCTTGTGGACTTGGGGTTCAAGTTGGTACGGTCAGCTTGGTGATGGTTCATTTGGCTTCTCACCCTATCCTATAAGAGTTATGGGGCCAAAGTCTGGTGCAATAATAGGCGATGTAAACGGAGACGAAAACATTAACACGGGCGATGCAGTATTGATACTAAAATACATTTCAAGCAGTGCTGAATTAAACGCAGACCAACTGTTAGCCGCCGACTTTAATCAAGACACAAAGGTAAACACGGGCGATGCAACGGCAATACTAAAAAGCATAGTATCGTAAGCACATAGTGAAAAGCCGCACCAACAGCGTGCGGCTTCAGAGTGTCGATAAACCTATGAGGAATAGTATTAACCTGCAATTTAGTAAGCGGTACGCACAAAAATGCGGAAGTCGGAGTATAAAAGTAGTTGTTAAAACCAACAAACACTCAAAAAGTCGTAGGGGCGAACCTGTGTGTTCGCCCGCCTAGTCTTTTTCAACAGTGAAAAGCCGCACCAACACGTGCGGCTTTTTTAATGCTTCTGTATGCAATAAAGTAATTAATACTAATCCCCGACTAAAACAATACATCTTTGCGGTCTTTTTCGCCCAAGGCTGTGTCGCTCTCAATCAATGCAGCTGCCGGCTGCACCTCATTCGTGCTTCTTGCCTTGAACTAAAAATCCTCGCAAATCTTGCAATGTTTTAATCGGGAATTAGTATAAATCAAGAAATGCGACGGACTATAACCACTAACTTTCTATTGTACTTAAAACTCACTTATGCTATTATCTTAAAAGGAGGTGTAGCTTGGGAATTAAGAAAACAATAACAACAATAATAGTGTTCATATTGCTATCCGCAGTTGCGGCATACCTTGTGTTTGGAGTTGATTGGAATGTATATGCTCCGACGGTTGACGTGAAAATCAACGAGGTTATGAGCAACAACACAGGCATTTTAGCAGGCGCAGACGGCGGCTATCACGATTGGGTAGAGTTACATAACGCAGGCAGCGAGGAAGCTGATATTTCGGGCTTTGGGCTTTCGGATTCGCTTTTTGACGGTGTGAAATACGTGTTTCCAAAAGATACTAAGATTGCCCCTAACGGCTATTTGATTGTGTTTTGCTCTGGCGATACAACTTTAAGCGGACTTAACGCTGGTTTTAGGCTGTCCTCAAACGAGCAGGTAGTATTGTTCAACTCGGGCGGCAAAGATTTGGATTCCATTCAGCTAAAGCCTGTTGAAAAGGGCAATACCTTGGCAAGAGAGGGCAACAACTGGACAGAAATGCTACCATCACCAGGCTTTGAAAATTCTGAAGCCGGCATACAAGCGTTTAACGAATGGGCAAAGGCTCAAGAGCCGCAAGATGTAATTCCTACCGTAGTTATAAACGAGCTTATGGCTTCAAACCTCTCAACCATAATGGACAAAAACAAGCAGTTTTCCGACTGGGTAGAGCTTTACAACATTACAGATAAGGAAATCGACCTTTCAGGCTACGGAATTTCTGACGATTTGGCACGACCCAAAAAGTACATAATCCCTAACGGCGTGAAAATTCCTGCTAAGGGCTATTTGCTGATTTTCTGCTCTGGCGAGGAGGGGCTTATAGATGGAGAGCTTCATGTTCCGTTCTCTTTACGAGCATACGAGGAGGCTGTGTTGCTTTCCAATACTGACGGAGTTGTAATAGACAGCGTAAAGTTTTCACGCTTAGGAGCGGATGTTTCGTATGCAAGAGCTGTTGACGGCACAGGCGAGTTTGAGAATTCGAACACACCGACCCCAGGGTTCCCTAATACCCAGGAGGGCTTTGAGCAGTTCTCACAGCTTAGCTTTTTCCCCTCAACAGGGCTTTATATTTCAGAGATTTCTGGCTCTAACAACACGCATTTGGCGGTTAATTCACAATTTCACGATTGGATAGAGCTTTACAACAATACGGGTGAAACAATAAATTTGGGGGGCTATTCGCTTTCCGATTCGGCAAACAATCCAGCTAAATGGGTTTTTCCGAACGTAGAAATTAAGCATGGCGAGTATTATACCCTATTGGCTGTTTCACCCAAAAAGGATGTTCCCGAAACTAATTACTTAGTCGCTTCATTCGGTATAAGCTCTGAGGGTGAATATGTTTTCTTGTTTGACACGCAAGGAAACTGCATAGACAAGTTAGGCGCAAAGCATTTCTACACCGATATGAGCGTGGGCAGGGATTCTTCTATGCAGATTCGCTACTATGAAAATGCAACTCCGAATGCCAAAAACGGGGATGACGGCTATATCGGCTTGCTTTGCGCTCCCAGCTTTGAAACTACCCCGGGCATATACTCTGATACAATAGAAGTGAAATTGGATGTTACAGAGGGCGAAACGCTGTACTACACCACAGATGCAACAACTCCAACCGTAAATTCGCAAAAGTACACCGCACCCATAACCGTAAACAAAAACACGGTTGTAAGGGTTTTGGCGCACAAGGACGGATATTTTTGCAAGTTTGCGACTAATAGCGGCACATTTTTGTTCACAACAGACGGAGCGAACCACTCCTTGCCTGTAATGGCGCTTTCCACCGACCCAAAAAACCTTTTTGACGGCAAAACAGGTATGTATGCTTATGGCGACAGCTTCGACCCCTCGGCCGACACTTGGCCGTATTGGCAGAAGCCCACGAACTTTAGGCAGGATTGGGAACGCCCTGCGTCTTTTGAAGTGTTTAATAACGATGGCGCACAGGTTTTTCAACAGAACATAGGCATTAAGATTACAGGCTCATTTGGCAGAGGCAGAGAGCAAAAGGGCTTAGCGGTGTATGCTCGTGATGAGTACGGCTCAAGTCGTATGAAGTACAGATTCTTTGAGGATTTGCCTTTCAATGAGTATAAATCGCTTGTGTTGCGTTGCGGAGCACAAGACCAAGCTAATGGCAAGCTACGAGATGAATTCTCTATGGCTGTTTTGAAGGGCTATGATGTGAACTTCCTATATCAGGATTTCAAACCATATATTCTCTATATAAACGGCGAGTATTGGGGCGTTTATTTCATGCGTGAAAAGCGCAACAGGTTTTTCGTGGCACAGCACGAGAACACGAACAACACAACCGATATGGATTTAATTAAGTCCCATACCCGTGCAAACTACGGAACGGTTGATGATTGGGCGGCTTTGCGACAATACATTCTGTCCCACGACTTAACCATACAGGAAAATTATGATTATGTAGCCGCAAACATTGATATGGATTCGTTTATTGACTACATGATATGCGAAATATATGTAGCAAACACAGACTATTGGAATTGCCAAATGTATAGGCTGTATGAGGATGGTGCAAAGTGGCGATTTATCTACTATGATTTCTGCTGGGGCTGGGATTATTCGCAGCATAAAACGCTAACTGCAAGGCGGCAATCGGCACAACCGTATTCGGATTTGTTCAACGCATTATTGAAGCGCAATGATTTTCGTGATGCTTTTATTCGCAGGTTCGCAGAGCTTATGAAAACCGTATTTGAGCCGAATAGAATTTTGACTATATTAGAGGAGATGGATGGATATGTATCTCCCGAAATAGAGCGTGAGAGGTCAATATTCAATTCAGCTTCTTCCCCATACTTTGATTATGTTGACCCGAAAAACTATTCAACATTCGATAGGTATCAAAAGGGAATCGACTATATAAAGAGCTTTATAAAGGACAGACCTGCAATAGTGAAGCAACAAATTCAAGAGGAATTCAACCTGTCCGATGAGTATATGGCAGAGGTGTTTGGCAATGGCTGAAAGAATGCGAGTTAGAAGAACAAACAAGAAAATCCGCTTATATAGGCATGAGCTTAAGTTTTATATCAACTATGGCGAGTACATTATGCTGTCGAAAAGACTTCAATTAACGCTAAACGCAGATAAAAACGCAGTAGCGAGCAATGGCGTAAACGAGTATTTTATTAGAAGCCTATACTTTGACGATTTTTTTGATTCCTCATTGCGTGAAAAGGCGATAGGCGTTGATAACAGAGATAAATACAGGCTTAGAGCATACAGACATAATTATGATGAGTTGAAGCTCGAGAGAAAGCGCAAGGATTCTGGATATATTTTGAAGGACTCCATATTGCTTTCAAGGCAAGAATGTGATTATATTCTTGATGGCGATTATGGCTTTTTACTGTATAGGGAAGAGCCTTTTGCGAGGGAAATGTATGTAAACTTTCTTCACAAAGGACTAAAACCCTGCGTGATAGTCGATTATGTACGAGAGCCGTATGTATTCCCCTATGACGATGTACGCATTACATTTGACAAGGATATACGCACAGGCTTTAGAAGCGTTGATTTTTGCGATTCCGATATTCCCACATACCCAGTTATTGAGGACGGGCTTATGGTTATGGAGGTAAAATTCAACAAGGTGTTGCCTCAATACGTAAGAGAGCTGATTCAAACGGTAGGCTCACGCTCAGCCATTAGTAAATATTGCTTGTGCCGAAAATACGAATAAAATAAAACCCGAGAGGAAAGAACATGCAGAACTTTTTAAACTTAGCAGCAGCGAACTATTTCACAATGCAGCTTGACATCACAAGGCTTGTTTTAACGCTTGCCGTAGCCTTTTTGATAGGGCTATTTGTATTCTTTATTTACAAGATTACATTCGGTGGCGTTATGTATTCAAGAAGTTTGAACATCAGCTACATTATGCTAACGCTTGTAACCTCTTTAATGCTTATGCTTATTAGCAACAACCTTACGCTTAGCTTAGGTATGGTAGGTGCTTTGTCTATTATTCGTTTCAGAACAGCCGTAAAGGACCCCATAGACACCGTATTTATGTTTTGGGCAGTAGGTGAGGGAATAGCCATAGGTGTTGCATTTTTCTTAGAAGCGGCTATTGCTGCATTGCTAATCGGAATAGCATTGGTTGTACTAAACATGGTAAAGGTTAATGAGTCCTCGAATTATTTGTTGATTGTTCACTATACAGAGGATGCTTCGAATGCCATTAAAGTGCTTCAAAAGCAGCTTCCTAAATGCTCAATCAAAAGCAAAACCGTCAACAAGAACGCAATAGAGCTTACATTGGAAGTAAGGCTTCGTCAAAGCGAGCTGAACTTCACAGAAAAGCTCGTAAAAATCGATGGAATACTCGATGCTATGTTGGTTTCCCATAAGGGCGATATAGTAGCATGACAAGAACAAAATTAGCTGATAGAAAACTTCCCGATTACACAAAAGCGGAAGAGATTTTCAACATGGTTTCGCACATTGTTGGTGCGGTGTTTGGAGTTGTAGCTTTGGTTTTGTCTGTAATTGTGGCGGCAAATAACGGCAATCCGTACAATATCGTGTCTGCGGCTGTATTCGGTGCATTTATGATTACGCTATACACCGTTTCATCTATTTATCATGGGTTAGCGCCAAGGCTTTTAGGCAAAAAGGTTTTTCAGATAATTGACCATTGCACAATATTTTTCTTGATTGCAGGTACATATACGCCTATTGTCTTGGTTGCTTTTAGAGAGTATTCAACATGGATAGGCTGGACGTTATTTGGAATCATCTACGCAACCGCAATAGTTGGTGCAACGCTTAACGCAATAGATTTGAAACGATATTCTAAGCTGTCTTTGATTTGCTATTTGGCAATGGGTTGGTCGGTGGTTTTTACTGCGCCTATATTACCAAAGGTTTTGAATGAGCATGAGCTGTTTTGTTTAATCTTTGGCGGAGTGCTTTATACGATCGGTGCGGTTTTGTATGCGTTGGGGAAGAAAAAGCGGTTTGCACATTCGGTGTTTCATATCTTCGTTGTGGGCGGAAGTGTTTTTCATTGGTTGAGTATAATGAGCATTGTAAAATAAATGCAGAATGCAAAATCAAGAACTGTTGTTGTGCTATTTTTTAAGAATGTAGGGGCACTTAGTTTTGTTACAGTTTATATGTAGGGGCGCGCAGTGCGTGCCAGCAGGTACGATATAGTCATTCGGGGCAAAGAAAGTTTTCAACCGCTTAAAGCTCGCAATATTCGAAAAAACGTGAAGATAGCAACATCCTCCCACTACGAATATTTATTTGTATTTTCCGCTTAATAACCTTGTTTTGGGGATATTCTCACTTTATCTCACTGCGTTTTTCAAATACTCAAACACCTGATTCAAGCACTGCTCTAACTGCGACTTGCTTTTAAATTCCGCCTTACCCTGAGCAAAAACTCCTCTGCCGCCGCCTCTGCCATTCAACAGCGCATTTACGGTTTGAATAAGCTCACTTGAATCGGGAGTTACCCCCTCGCTAACCGCCGTAAGATACAAAACAGAATCCTTTTGTACCGAAAGCAACACTGCACAAGCACGATTTTTCAAGATATTATCGGCTAACAATCGAATATCGATAAGCCCCTCATAGTCGCAATGCACTATTATTTTTGTCTTGCCCTTTTCGTATGCGCCCTCAACAATCGCTTTCGCTTCCGCCTGCATATATCTTGCCATAATCAGTTTTGAAATGCGTTTATTATCGTTTAATTCGTCGCCTTGACGAACAACTGCACCTACAACATCCTCAAAGCCAACGCTGAATCGCCTTGCTAACTTGTCCAAGCAGTCATGCTTTTGCTGGTAATCTTCAAGCGCCCGCTTTTCGCACAAGAACCAAATTCTCGTTCCACCCTTGTATTTTTCGGCTTTGGTTAGCTTAATAATGCCAATCTCGCCCGAAGCATTCACATGAACTCCGCAACAGGTACATGAATCTACATCGCCTATATACACGATTCTAAACTCGTCAGCCTTTTCCTCAATGCCTGCGGTTTTTTTGCGCAATTTAAGCGTTTTTAGTTGCTCTGCATCTACCAACTCAGTTGAAACTACGGAATTTTTCAAAACCTCATTAAATGCTTGAGTTTCTAATTCCGCTAACTGCTCGCTTGATAATTCAATGTCGAAATCCAAGGTAGAATAATCGTTAGCCATGTGAAAGCCAACATTAGTTGCCCCAAACAGCTTTTTTGCAAGCCCCGAAAGTATATGCTCACCACTATGTTGAGCGGAGCTGTCAAAGCGCCTGCAAAAATCGATTTTTATTTTAACCGTATCGTTTGGCATAAGACTCGTGCTTTTGCTTTCAAGCAGGTGAATAACCTCGTTTTCACGCTCGAACGCATGGGTAATTCTATAGTCGTTCATAAAACCTAAGTCGGAAATCTGACCTCCGCTTTCGGGAAACACGATAGTTTGGTTTGTTATAACCTGCGTACCCTTTTCGGTTTGAATTACGGAAATAATAGTAGCTTCACATTCATAAAGATTCGGAAACT
>JAAZFD010000088.1 GCA_012511925.1 Clostridiales bacterium | reverse complement strand
TGTGATAACCTTAGCAGGTATTTCTTCCTTGCCGTTTGTAATGGATTACTTAATATTGTTAAATAAAAAAGGAGGGTTGCCCCTCCCAAGTTTAATATGATTATTTAATCAGCTTTGCAGCATAGAAATTCATCAAGCAACCCTCAACAAGAATTTCCTTCTCATCGGGTGTAAGTCCTGCGCAGTACAATGTAATGTCATGAACTCCGTTCTTGGTGATAACCTTAGCAGGTATTTCTTCCTTGCCGTTTGCAATGGCTTCCCTAACATTAGGAACGAATACATAGTCGTTTTCGTTGTAATCGAACTTTGCACCCTTAGCCAATGTGAAGGGAATGATACCCCAGTTAATGCAGTTGCTGCGATAACGCTTTGTTGCATATTCATAGCAGATATTAGCCAAGCCGCCAAGTACCTTTTGGCAGGATGCTGCTTGCTCACGTGCTGAACCGTCGCCCGGCTTGTTAGCAAATACGCAGGATGCTACAGTAGTATTCTTAGCCAACTCAGCAGCGTTTCCAATTTTCGCTAAAGCCTCTGTAATTTCAGCAGGAACCTTGCCGGCTCTGCGGCTTTCGTCCAATGCCTTGATTTCCTTTGCTCTGCCTACATACTCGGGTACACGCCTTGAAAGTGTGAACTCTGCAAGCCTCATGGGGTTAGAGCGATAGGAAGCCGCCTCGCCACTGGGGATAAGCTCGTCTGTTGTTGTAACCTCGTCTCTTACAACTGCTGCTAACTTCAACAGAATGTTGTCTGTAAGGTCATACATTTTGGGCCAGTCTGTGATGTTGGGACCGTACTTCAACTCTTCGTTGGGGTTTGCCTTGCCATAGCCGTAGTATATGCGCCTGTCATAAACTGCCTTGTCGAATACATATTCGCTGTGCTTAGGCTCGTAATCGATTTCCGTTGCCGCTGTAATCTTGCCGCCGTTTAGTGCGGTTGCTGCGATTGAACGTGCGTCCATCAAAGCAACTGTAGCTACCTGACCATCGCTTGGCTTTGAGCCTTCACGATTGGGGAAGTTACGGGTTACATGGCGTAGTGATAGACCATTGTTTGCGGGAACATCTCCAGCGCCAAAGCAAGGACCGCAGAAAGAGGGCTTAATTATTGCGCCAGCTGCGAGTAGCTTTTCGATTGCGCCTATGCGTGTAAGCTCTAAGCTAACGGGAATGCTTGTGGGATAAACCGAAAGTCCGAAATAGTTGTTGCCTGTTGAGCCGCCGTCTAAAATCTGTGCCGCTTCAACGATATTATCGAACAAGCCGCCTGAGCAACCAGCGATAATACCTTGGTCGCCATATACGTCTTTTCCAACAACCTTATTGGTGAGCTTTAGGTCAACCTTGCTTCCGAAGGTTGCTTTTGCGTCTTCCTCAACTGCTTTCAAAAGCTCTTTTGCATTTGCCTTGAACTCTGCGATTGTGTATGCGTTCGAGGGGTGGAAGGGCAATGCTATCATAGGCTCAACCTTTGACAAGTCGATTGTAATCATAGCATCATAATATGCGCCGTCCTTGGGTTGTAGCTTCTTGTACGCTTCGGGTCTGCCATGAATCTTGTAGAACTTTTCGATTTCTTTATCAGTTTCCCAAATTGATGTTAGGCAGGTGGTTTCAGTTGTCATAACATCTATACCGTTTCTGTAATCAGCGGGCAAGGAGTTAATTCCAGGTCCTGTGAACTCGAGAACCTTGTTCTTTACAACGCCGCTCTTGAAGGTAGCCTTAACTAATGATAAAGCTACGTCGTGAGGGCCTACTCCCTTTTTAGGAGCGCCAGTTAGATAAACAAGCACAACTTCAGGTGCATTGATATCGTAGGTGTTTGAAAGCAACTGCTTTACAAGCTCGCCGCCGCCTTCGCCAACGCCCATTGTTCCCAATGCGCCATAGCGAGTGTGTGAGTCGGAACCTAAAAGCATATCACCACATTTAGCCATTGCTTCTCTTGCGTATGAGTGGATAACGCTTTGGTTTGTGGGTACAAAAATTCCGCCGTACTTTTTAGCGGCAGAAAGTCCGAATACGTGGTCGTCCTCATTGATTGTGCCACCAACTGCACAAAGCGAGTTATGACAGTTTGTCATAGCATAGGGAATGGGGAATTCCTTTAGTCCGCTTGCACGTGCTGTTTGAATGATACCTACGTATGTGATGTCATGTGATGCAAGACTGTCGAACTTGATGCGCATTTTCTTTGAATCGCCAATGTTGTGTGCATTCAAAATGGAATATGCAATGGTGTTCTGTCTGCCCTGTTCAGGATTTAACCCTGCAGGTGCTGCTTCTTGGGGTTTGCCACCAACGAGGTAAACGCCATGATTCTTTACTTCAATCATTACTGTTTCGCTCCCTTATATAGATATTTTTTGTATCATACACGATACTTACTTCAATATTACAATATAAATGGGATTATTTCAAGTGGAATGGGGATGGGGGAATATATATTTTCTGTTTAGCATAACGTTACTCTTTATAATGTTCAACTTTTGCAGTCCCTTCAATTATTGAGCTGTTATGCTTTGATGTAATTTTATAATCGAACTCAGTAATTTTTTTCGTAACAAATAAAACCGTTGGAAACGCAACTGTTGTATTGTGCTTTAAATAGTCTATATGAAGTTTTATTACAATAGAATCTTCCTCTTCGAAAATATCATACTGAAAAGTTTCATTTAGAAATTTACAATACTCTTTTACTAAATCCTTTTCAAGGTATAGAAAAGGATGGTGTTTTGTGCTATTAACAGAAGTATTATAGTTTTTGCTCACTAAATACTTATCATAATTTGAGGTTGCGGGATTTTTAAAAACATCATCAAGTTTTTGTTGATTGAGCATATATTTCATTTTTATATTATTGAAGGTAGGTAATTGCTTTGTCTA
>JAAZFD010000087.1 GCA_012511925.1 Clostridiales bacterium | reverse complement strand
GATTTTTGATGATGCATGGCGTATTCTATGAGAAGTGTTCAAAAAATGAACACGAAAGGATCTCATCAATGCAAACAAACCAACTACCGGAAATGGATAAGGGATTTATTTTGCTGCAGGCGATCGATCAAGATGGCGATGTTTCGCAGCGTGAGTTGTCTTCACGTACCGGCTTATCGCTTGGGTCTGTCAACCTCTTGCTACAGAAAATGATCCACGAAGGTTTGATCAAGATGAAGTCTATACCGACTAATCGTGTGGTTTACATGTTGACACCGCGGGGGATGGCAGAAAAAGCACATAAAACAGTTCACTATATTCAACGGCACTACCAGATGATTGAATCGACAAAACAGATGATTGTGACCCAGCTGTATGCATATCACGAACGATATGCGATTATTTATCTGTGCCTACCAGGCAATGAACTGGACGATTTAATCGAACAAGCTGTGTCGGAGTATCGATCAGAACACCCTAATCTGCAGCTTCATCTGGTCGTAGATGTAAAAGAAATGCAATCAGAGCAACTTGACAGCATCGTATTGACGATACCGACGGATGCAAACGTTGTTCAACAAACGGCTGGCCGTCATTCGATTCCACAGGCCAGTCTTTTTGATAAGCCTGAGTAGATTGGATCTGTATAAAAAAAGCATTGACAGTTTGTTTGTTTGCCTGCGTGCGATGATTAGATTTGTCAAAAGTAATATGTAAATATCAGCAAACGCGTATGACGCGTTTGAATGGCGGTAGCATTAGATAAATTAAATAATCAATTAAAAAATCAGAGTTGTTGGGTATCAGAATGATCAAAAAGGCAAACGGGTTTACTTTAGCAGAAGTAATTGTTGTGATTTCAATAATTGGAATCCTTGCTGCAGTAGCTGTTCCCAGATTAGTGGAATTCAAAATCATGACGGAAGAAGGAGTGTGTGATGCTAATCGGAAAACTGTAGAAAGAATTTATTCAGCTTTTCTAGTTGAAAATGATATTGATCATGTGGATAGTATCTTTAATCAGTTTATTACAGAAAATTTTGATGAGAATTGCTCAGCAGGTGGTGTCGTCAGCTATGAAGATGGAAAAGCAAAGTGTAGTGTGCATGGTAGTGGAAGTGAAGGCGAGGAAAATGAAGAGTCGGAGGAGGAAGTGCCTTGGCTATGATTTTGCAATTTGCATTTACTAATTGAGAAGATTTATTGATTGGATGTATATATCGACGTGAGTAAGGTGAAAGAACCGAAACCACAAGATTTTGCAGAAAAAAGTCAAGAAAAAAATTTTCTATGCAAGATGTAGATTGGAATAGTAAGCAACTATTAGGAAATTCCTAATGGTTCAATATGATTTATAAACTACTTATGAATCTGTAAGAATTACTTAAAAGTTCAAATAAAAAAGAAGGTGAATTACTTGGATAATATTAATCAATTTGTTTTGTATACAGGTGACGATGGAGATGTTAAGCTACAGATATTTTTAGAAGATGAAACACTATGGCTATCTCAAAAACTCATTGGTGATCTATTCCAGGTAGAATCTCACACAGTTAATTATCATATTAAGGAAATCTATAAAAGTGGTGAATTAGAGGAGTTGGCAACTACTCGAAAATTTCGAATAGTTCAAAAAGAAGGGAATAGAGACGTTTCGAGGGATGTAAATTTTTATAACTTGGATGTCATTATTGCCGTTGGATACAGAGTTAACTCAAAGCGAGCTACTCAATTTAGAATATGGGCGACAAAAGTATTAAAAGAATATATGATTAAAGGGTTTGTCTTGAATGATGAAAGATTAAAACAAGGCGAGAGAGTTTTCGATAAAGATTATTTCAAAGAGCTTCTTGAAAGAGTTCGGTCGATACGTGCAAGTGAGAGAAGAATCTACCAACAGATTACAGATATCTTTGCTGAATGTAGCATTGACTATGATCCCGATTCAGAAGTCACTCGAGAGTTTTATGCAACAGTACAAAACAAATTCCACTATGCAATTACAGGGAAAACTGCTGCAGAAATTATACACTTAGAGGCAAATAAGGATGAACCCAATATGGGTCTTC
>JAAZFD010000013.1 GCA_012511925.1 Clostridiales bacterium | reverse complement strand
GCATTGGGTCAACACGGTATAAACATCCCTGGATTCTGTAAGGAATTCAACGAGCGCACCGCAAAACAGGCAGGCTTGATTATTCCCGTAGTTATTACGGTATATCAAGACAGAACGTATTCGTTCATTACGAAAACTCCTCCTGCTCCCGTTCTAATCAAGAAGGCTTGCGGATTGGCAAGTGCATCGGGTCGTCCTAACACCGAAAAGGTTGGAAAGATTACCATGGCTCAAATCAAGGAAATCGCCGAGCTTAAAATGGTTGACCTAAATGCGGCAAACATTGAAACCGCTATGAGCATGATAGCAGGTACCGCCCGCTCTATGGGTATTACCGTAGAAGAATAACGGAGGTATTATTATGAAGCATGGTAAAAAGTATATTGAAAGCGCAAAGTTAGTTGATAGGGAAAAGCTATATGACCCCAAAGAGGGTTTAGAGCTTGTATTGGCTACACATAAGGCAAAGTTCGACGAATCAGTTGAATTGCACATTCGTTTGGGTGTTGACCCTCGTCATGCTGACCAACAGGTTAGAGGCGCAGTAGTTCTTCCTCATGGAACAGGCAAGATAGTTCGTGTTCTCGTATTCGCAAAGGGCGATAAGGCAACCGAGGCTCAAAACGCTGGTGCTGATTTTGTTGGCGATGAAGATTTAGTTAACAAGATTCAAAAAGAAAACTGGTTTGGCTTCGATATTTGCGTAGCTACACCTGATATGATGGGTCTTGTAGGTAGAATCGGTCGTACATTGGGACCAAAGGGCTTGATGCCTAACCCCAAGAGCGGAACGGTTACTATGGACGTTGCAAGAGCAGTAGCAGATATTAAAGCCGGTAAGGTTGAGTATCGTGTTGACAAAACAAGTATCGTTCACTGTTCCATTGGCAAGGTTAGCTTTGGCGTTGAGAAGTTGGAAGAGAACCTAACAACTCTCATGGAAGCTATTATCAAGGCAAAGCCTGCAGCAGCTAAGGGCACATACATTAAAAGCATGGTATTAGCAACAACAATGGGACCTGGCATTAAGTTCAACGGTCAAAAATTCTAATTTTTTTGTACCTCTTTTCAAAGGCGGATTGTTCCGCCTTTTTTGTTATGCACGAAGGGGGAACGGTTTTTGGGTATTCTGTTGGGGACTCTGTCGCCATCCCTCTACTTTTTGAATAAGTAGCGAAAACCTTGGTGCATTGCCCCAAACCTCATTGCTTTTCGAGAAAAAGTAGCAAAAACCATGGTTATCAAAAAAACGAAAAAACCTCAGCTGGCGGAACGGATACAACTCTGTTCGACCTAATGAAGCACTCGATATGCGAACTCCAAACGAGGTTTACACGCCGTCAGAATGCCCATATACAGGCGATTTTGACTACCAACAAGGTTTTTAACAACGGTGCGGTAAGTGTTGATGGCATACGGATAAGTGTTAGCTTTGCACTTTAAGGTTACACGGTCGGGCTGCAGACCCTCGGTGAACGGCGCTATATCGTTTGGTTGGGCGACTTCGCACTGGGGGTTCTTGTATAATTTGTGCATACATCTCTAATGATGTATAATATATCTAATTACAAATACTTTTGAAAGGGTATGAGTGTTTTCAATGTCTAATCCGTCTAATATATGTAAGGACCAAAGCGAGAAAACCGCAGGGGGCATCGACTTGAACGATTACGGGCTTGTATGCTACAGGCGCTTTATGGATGGCGACGACTCTGGGCTTGAAGAAATAGTCAAGTTTTTTAGTCAACCGCTGATGCTGTTCATAAACGGATATGTAAACAACATAAACGTAGCCGAGGATATTATGTCCGAATCGTTTTTGAAGCTAATAATCAAGCGCAGAAGGTTTAAGGGAAATTCAACCTTCAAAACCTACCTGTTTTCAGTAGGCAGGAACTTAGCCGTTGATTATTTGAGGAAAGCGGCAAGCAATAAAACCGTTCCCCTAATGACAGACTCACTCTCCGACTTCGTCGAGCTTGAATCCGTAGTAATAGTTGACGAGCAGAAGCGAAAAATTCATTCTGCGCTTTGGAAATTGAACGACCTATACAGAGAGGTGCTGTACCTATCGTTTTTCGAGGATATGACGAACGAGCAAGTAGCGTTAGTCCTCAAAAAAAGTAAAAAGCAGGTTGAAAACCTACTGTATAGGGCAAAACAGTCATTAAAGGCAATATTAGAAAGAGAGGGCATTACACTATGAAATCCTATAAAGACATTACGGCAGACGTGCTTTCGCGTCGTGAAAATTACATTAAGAAGAGAAAGCGCCGCAATACTGCGCTTGTATCCGCTACGGCTTTTTTGTGTCTATTGTTGGTTGTGGCATTTTCGATTCAGCCGTTTTCTGCGTATCTAAATTCTAAAAAGGTTATGAATCTTCCGAAAACGGTTGCTTCTTACGACCAACTATACTCCGCTATTTCCTCTATTATTAAAGAGAAAGACGGCTATCGTGGTGAAAAGGCAACCGGTGGGGTTGACTTCTCCAACGCAGAAGGGGCAATAGCACCGAGTGCGCCACAGAGCGATGACAGCAGCTCAGAAACGCCCAAAGACTTTTCCGATACGAATTTACAGGTTGTTGGCGTTCAAGAAGCAGATATAGTTAAAACCGATGGCGATTATATCTATGCGATTTCGGGTCAGTGCCTATATAT
>JAAZFD010000086.1 GCA_012511925.1 Clostridiales bacterium | reverse complement strand
CTTATCTTTTCTATCATTGCGTTTTTGCCTATGTTTTCAATAGCAATGTTGCCATTAAATTTTCCGCCCGAAATTTCTTTTATTAAACCATAGTTGCGTATACAGGTGTTGCCCCCAAAGCCTCCTTTTGTAATAGGCTCGATAACGCCATAGTTGATAATTCCAGCTTCCCCGCCACTAATGCCGGTTACATCCTTTAATATAAGCCTTCCATTTGCCCCGTTAAAAATGCCAACACCGCTACCGCCATCACAATCACCTTTATTTACTACGAGCGTACCGTTTGTGTTACAAACAGCTTGGTTGGAAGAGCCTTTTGAGTTTGAAATTGCTACCACGATTGTATCTACAATGTTTACAAAACCACCATTTCTGTTTTCAATTATGTAGCCGCTTGTTTCATAATCGGGAGTATAGTCAGAACCCATATATATAGCACCATCTTTGAACACTCCATATGATTCGAGGCAAAAACCGCCACCGTCATTAACAAAGAATGAATATATGCTGTTATCAACTGAACTATAACTATAACTTAATATTTTATGGTTAAAGTCAATTCGCAAAAACTTGTCTTTAGGTATAGTAATGGGAAATATATCTGGGTAATCTTCTAGCTCAACATCTTTCATCAACTTAACAAAAACAGAGCTGCCATCGTTTTCAATTAAAGTTTTCAACTCTGCCATATTGCCCGAAAACTCAACAAACTCATCAACTACAACATTGCAAGTAGCAAACACATCACCATAACGCACAGTAACTTCGGTTTCTCCATGAGAAATGGCAACTACCTCGCCATTATTAACTGTAGCTATCGTTTCGTCTGCGCTTTCCCAAGTTAGGGGCAAGCCAAGTCTTTCGGGGAGCGTGGTTACAACCAATGTGTAGCTTTCGTCTTGTACAAGCCCTAATTGCTCTCTGTCAAGCGTTACAAGCTCTCCTATAGGTTGCAGGCTATACCCCTCATAAACAAGTACATTGTTAGAAATATCGGACAGGGTTGCGGTGATTTCTCTCGAATCTGCACCAAGCGAAACAAATACATTAGCATCCTGCAACTTAGTTATTGCATCTTGAAGGCTATCCGCTTTGTAGGGGTTGTGTTTGCTTTCTATAAGCTCATTTATGCTAACAAAATAGCCGTAAGCGTAATAGCCCTTTGCTTTTTCAACTATTATGCAGGTGTCTTGCTTTGCCTTTTGATTGCTTTCGCAATGGGCAATATAATTTGTTAGCGTGTTTTTAGCGTCTGAAAGCGCCGACTTTGCATTTGCCTTTTCGATTATGTTAGAAAATACAGGAATCAGTATCGCCGCAAGAATTCCTATTACCGCAATAACGATTATTAGCTCTACGATTGAGAAAGCTTTTTTGGTTTTCATAATATCCTCCTAAATATTATATTCAGGCGGCACATTGTGCCGCCTGAACTGCATAAATATAATTATGCTATTGGTTTAGTATATCCGCAGTACATACATTGGATTGATCCAGGTGGGTACACATGGACTTGAGTTGAATAGAAAGAGCAGTAACTGCAAAATTTTGCATGTCTTGACGAATCAAGAGAAGCATATGCAATAGTATGGTTTTGCGTTGCGGAATATGTACACCTTTCACATGAGACAGTATGGGTAGTTGAACCACCGCTTGTATACTTCTTTGTATGTGCTTGTAAAAAGGTTGTGAAACATTGTCCGCATGTTGTCCTGTGGTTTGTTGAATTGCCAGTAATTTCGTCATAGAAACCTGTTGCCATCCCGGATGTATGAATATGTTCAGG
>JAAZFD010000085.1 GCA_012511925.1 Clostridiales bacterium | reverse complement strand
GGTTAGTGGTTAGTGGTTAGTGGTTAGTGGTTAGCATTTTACACCAATGCAATCTGATTCATGAAAACGGTGTACTATTCTCTTACATTGGTCATCATTTGAATTTGCCTACAACATAAAAAATCTATGCCTTGTTGTCTTTTTGTTTAGCCGTTGCGGCGTTGTGGTTTTCGTCCGATTGTTCGAATCTGTATACAATCCTCTTACATCGTTTGAAATTACCTATAACAATAAAAACGGGAGGATGTTGAATCCTCCCCTGCGTTTTTTTGTAACCCTTACAGACCCTTAATAATCTCCACAATCTCAGAGCCTATACGCTTTTGTGCTTCGCTTGTTGATGCTCCTACATGGGGAACGCAAGAAACTCGTGGGTGGTTTACCAAATCCATGTTCTTTGTGGGTTCTTCTGTCCAAACATCGAGTCCTGCCGCATAGATTTTGCCCGAATTCAGTGCATCAAGCAAAGCAATTTCGTCAATGTTCTTACCACGGGAAGTATTCACGATAACAACGCCATTCTTCATCTTTGCAATAGTTTCAGCGTCAATAATGGGCTTATCGCCAGAGGGTGCGTGAAGTGAAATAAAATCGCTATTTTTCAGCACTTCATCAAGTGTTGTAAAGCGAACGCCATTTTCTACGCCGCTTGTCTTTGACCTTCTGTATGCAATAACTTCCATTCCAAGACCTATGCAACGCTTCGCCAAAGCTTCACCAATCCTGCCATAGCCTATAATGCCCAAAGTCTTACCCATAAGCTCTATGCCCTTGTAGGCTTTCTTTTCCCATCCGCCTTTACGCATTGTATAGCCTGCATGGTTTATGTGGCGAGCGCATGAGAACATCAAAGCAAGTGCCAATTCACCAACTGCATCAGAGCTTGCCATAGGCGTATTTCTAACCTTTATGCCCTTAGATTCAGCATATACATGGTCGATATTATCGATACCAACACCGCCTCTTATGATAGCCTTTAATCTTTTGCCCTCTACTGCCGCATCAATTACAGGCTGACGAACCTTTGTAGCGGAACGCACAACGAGTACATCACAGAGCTTTACAGCTTCTTTCAAATCTTCAACCTCATAAAAGGTTTCCTCAACTACATGACCCAATGCCTCTAATTCGGCACGAGCGCCTTTTTCAATACCATCTGATGCAAGAATACGCATTTTTGACCTCCGATTATTTATTTTGAACGGTGCACGTTCTAATTTGTGATTAAAAGGGCAAGTCGCCTCGCCCATAAAAATTACTTGTTGTTAGCTTCGAATTCTTTCATGAATTCAGCCAATGCACGCACGCCCTCTGTGGGAACTGCATTGTAGATAGATGCACGCATACCGCCAACCGCTCTATGACCTTTAAGATTGCTCATACCCCTTGCAGTCGCTTCTTTTATGAACTTTGCGTTTAGCTCATCGTCATCTGTGCGGAAGGTTACGTTCATAATCGAGCGATTTTGCTTTTCAACTGTGGGTTTGAATAGCTTAGAATTATCGAGAACATCATAAAGCAAAGCAGCTTTTTCTGTGTTGCGCTTCTGCATAACTTCTAATCCGCCCATATTTAGCAGCCAATCCATAACCAGCTTGCAGATATAGATTGAATAGCAAGGGGGAGTGTTATACATAGAGTTTTTCTCTGCTAATGTTTTGTAGTTCATCATAACGGGAGTGTATTCCTTGGGAGTACGCTCTAACAAATCTTCTCTTATGATAACGATTGTAAGACCGGCGGGTGCAACATTTTTCTGTGCGCCGGCATAGATTACACCAAACTTTGTAACATCGATAGGCTCAGACATAATGCATGAGCTCATATCAGCAACCAATGGAACATTGCCTGTTTCGGGAATGTAGTTGAATACCGAGCCGTAAATCGTGTTGTTGTAGCAAATATGCACATAGTCGGCTTCCGGGTCTAACTTCAACTCGTTTTGTTGTGGAACGCGTGTGAAATTCTCGGATTTTGTGGAAGCTGCGATTTGAACATTGCCGTACTTCGCTGCTTCTTCGGCTGCTTTCTTTGAGAAACTGCCCGAAACAACATAATCCGCCTTGCCGTTCACCGTCATAAGATTCATAGGAACCATAGCGAATTGCAATGTTGCGCCGCCTTGTAGGAACAGAACCTTGTAATTGTCAGGAATGTTCATAACCTTGCGCATTTGAGCCTGTGCTGCTACGATGATTTCATCATAAACCTTTGAGCGGTGGCTCATCTCCATAACGCCCATGCCGCTACCGTTGTAGTTGAGCATTTCCTTTTGAGCGATTTGCAAAACTTCCTCGGGAAGCATTGAGGGACCTGCGGAAAAATTAAAAATACGATTGAATGCCATAACCTTTTGCTCCTTCAAATAATTTATTTGGGGGATAGACTCCCCTAATACCAATATTATAACGATAAAATCGGGCAGTTTCAACTATGTTAAGGTATATTATTAAATATATTCGGAAACTTGGAAAATGCAAAATTGCAGCGCTTTTATTCTCTGATAAGTACTTTCGCTTATTCTTGTTTGACAATCAAAAAAGGCGATTGCTCGCCTATGTGTCGATGAGTTTTTGCCCGTTGCAAAAAACAGGGCAAGCCCTTCTCAAATCACAAAGAAAACGGTTAACGTAACCTATTCGTCTTGTGGTAGGTCTGTTGGCTCCTCTATCGGCTCCTCTTGCGGCTCTTCCATGCCTATAGGCTTTACATTGTTATTTAATTGATACTGCTCTGCAAAACTAACCTCCCTTTGCTGATTAGCCTGTGCAAAAAACGCAGAACTCTGCTCAAGTGCAATCTTATTTAGCTTAGAACCTGTAACAATTCCATTTATTAAAAGTCCAAGGATAACTACATCAAAAATCAAGTACAAAATTATAAAGCTGAAGGCCTCAAAAGAGAAAAGAAGCAGATAAGTAGAAAATAAAATGTCAACCAATATCAAAACTGCCGCACCGATTAGCCAACCGAGCTTATCTGTTTCCTTTGAATTAACGTAACACAGCACCAAAGCGGAAATAAAGAAAGCGGCAAGCACGAATGAGCCAATCATGTACTGCTGCATTATGTTGGGAGTAATCGCAATGGCGACCAAAAATTGTGGCAACGTTGTAGAAAAGTAAAACGTCCAGCCGATATTTAGCAGAATCAAAACGCAATTCAGCACGGTAAGCAATACTGCGGTAAGTAAGTTGGAGCGCGCGGAACTGTAGGCTTTTAATAGTTTTTCAGTCATTATTTGTTCTCCCTTAGATTATTTATATTATTATACTAAATATTTAAAGAAACAACCACCGATAAAATAGTATATTCACCAAATTGTGATGAAAAAGAGTTGGTTTTATTCAATTTTATTATTTATTAGGGGAATAATTATAAAAAAGCCAATCGAACGGAAAATTATCTCCGTTTAGATTAGCCTAAACTTACAGCCGTTGAACTAACTTATTCGTTTTTATTATCGTCAGGGTTCTCATAAGGCTCTGCACCCATTGTTTCGTCAATTCTTTGTAGCTTAGCACCTGCAAAAACTCCCCTTAGAATAAACGCAAGAATTATTAGGTCGAATATACAATACAAAACCAAAAAGCCGAATAAATCAAATGCTGTAAGCAGCAGAT
This sequence comes from Clostridiales bacterium, assembly GCA_012511925.1. Taxonomy (GTDB): domain Bacteria; phylum Bacillota; class Clostridia; order Christensenellales; family CAG-138; genus DUPG01. The sequence goes on along the minus strand of JAAZFD010000085.1, from coordinate 2,041 downwards.
AAAGCGAGAAAATTGAGTCAAGCACAAGAATTATAGAAGCCACGATTAACCACTTATATTTGCTAACATCCTTTGAATTAACGTAGCACAGCACTAAAGCCGCAATGATTACGGCAGCAAGCACGTATGCACCAATCATGTACGCTTGCGATAAAATCGGTGCAAGGGCAATGAGCAGCTGCGGTGAAGCCAAGGAAAAGAAAAAGCTCCAATTGATTCCAAGCACTATTAGTAAGCAGTTTAGCACGGTTAAAGCGGTTGCTATAAGCAAATTTAAGCGTGCAGAGTTGTATTTAAGCAATAATCTTTCATCCATTTTGGCGTCCCTCACTTTTAGTTTTCAACCGCATAAAAAAGCTCCCTGAAAAACTCAGGGAGCATTTTATTTTACTTGCCTATTCTTATATACTTTTTCGGATTTACAGGTGAGCCGTTCACATGATACTCAAAGTGCAGGTGCGACTTTTCGGCACATTCATAGCTTGCAGTGTTTCCAACCTTGCCGATTTCCTGATTAGCGGCAACCTTTGTTCCCTCTTTAGGAAGCGTATTGTCCTCAGCCAAGTTCGAATAATAGGTCTTATGACCGTTAGCGTGGACAAGAGCCACAGTTATTCCAAGTCCGGGGTCTTGATACACCTTTTCAACGGTTCCTGCCGCAACGGCTCTGACGGGTGTACCCATAGGAGAAGCAATGTCAACTCCTGTGTGGGTTGTCCACTGGTCGAGTGTTTTTGAGTAGATCAACTCGTTGATTGCGAAATCCCAAACCACCTCACCGTCAACAGGCGGATTCAAAAGTGCGGCTGGGTTGTCGGATGGCTTAGGCGCAGGCGTGAAATCGGGAATCTGCGTGATTCTTGCATCGATTACAGGACGCAAGGTAGGCTTTGGGCCTAATGCCTCGTCAATGCTTTCATCGTCAGATTTGCCTACCGGGGCAGGATTGTTCTTATTACCGTCATAGCCGTCTTTTTTAGGCATGAACAGTGCAAAAGCCCCTGCGGCTATAAGCAAGCATACCAATAATACAAGGTAGGCGGAGTTGCGCTTTAGGTACGTACCAAAAGCGGACTTCTTCTTAATATTGAAGTTATTTGTGTTGTCGTTTTTGTTTTCCATATATAATCACCTCAAATGTAGTATTGACAAGCAGACGGAATAAAATACGCGTTTTATTGAAAAGGCATGAAATCTGAAAAATCGGTGCATCATAAAATTGAAAGGTTTATTTTTATAAAAAAATAATAGAGGAAATTTTTATTATCTAAACAATCGTTTTGTGGACGGCAATGCTCGGCTCTAAAAACCAATTCAAAATCGCCCGCTGTTTTTAATTAAAAAAGAATGAGATAAACCCTCATTCCTCATTCACTTTTTCTTGTATCTCGTTTAGCGGTTAAAATCGTGCCTTTATGCCGTTAGCATTGCACTTATCCGCAAACTGCCGTAATCGCTTTCGCCAAATGCTTCACCGCATTTATAGCCTGCTCCAAAGTATTCATATTATGCCCCACCTCGATTAAAAGGCATTGACTTGAAATATGCTGATTATACCTGCCTGTTTTAATGCGTGTAGGTCGCATAAAATCGGGGTGAATCATACTTAGCTGTTCCGAAATCGCATCTGCAAGCGCAAGGTTGTATTCATACTTTGGCATTTCGGCAAATCCAGAGCCGGTAGCCCCCCTGCCGCTTCCCACAACGAACATAATTCTTGCCGCTTCCTCGCCATCAATTATCACGAAATCGTTTGTGCTTGCCTCTCCTGCCGCATCTCTATGCAAGTCTATGAACATTGTAATGCTTGGAAATTGTGCCTTGTATTTCTTCATTGTGGCTTCGGAACGCTCATAAGCGCTTGAAAGCTCAGGTGGCTCGTGATTCGTAATATCGTGAATTACATTAAAGCCTTGCATTCTTAGTTCCTGCGCCAAAAGCTCTCCAATATAAACTATGTTTTTTGAATTGTCGGTGGTTCGCCACTTACCGCCCTTTTCGGTGTAGGGGTTCAGCAGGGTTGGCGTGTAAGCCTCTAAGG
>JAAZFD010000084.1 GCA_012511925.1 Clostridiales bacterium | reverse complement strand
GAATAACTGGGGTACTAACTCAATTTTCGTAATTATCGGTGATAGGTTCAAAGAGCCTGTATTCGATGAAAACGGCTTCGTTGAGATGCACGATATGATAAATGTAAGCGTAACACTTGACGAGCGCATAGCTGACGGCTATTATTTCTCAAAATCCTTAAGAATGTTCAAACAATTTCTGCAAAACCCAGAAATTCTTGATAATCCTTTATATAAGGAAGGTGATAGAGTTGAATGAGGCAAATCAAGAGTATATGGTTAATGGGTTGAAAGCGCCTTGGTTGAAGAACTACGGAGATGTACCACACACATTGACCTATCCTGATTGCACCATGGTTGAGCTTATCGAAGAGGCGGCACAAAAATATCCGAAGTATTGCGCATACGAATTTATGGGTACTAAGCGCAATTATTCACAATTTATATCAGAAATCATTCTATGTGCTAAATCGCTAAGAGCAATCGGTATCAGGAAAAACGATGTCGTTACTGTGGCAATGCCCAACTGTCCGCAGGGGATTATTGTGTTCTACGCAATCAATATGATTGGTGCGGTAGGCAATATGATTCATCCATTGTCGAGCGAGGGTGAAATCGCTTTTTATCTTTCTGACTCAAAAAGCGTATGCGCCATAACATTAGACCAGTTTTATGGCAAGTTTGAGGCAATCAAAACTAAGGTTAAGCTAAAGAATTTAATAATCACGAGCATTAAGGATGCGCTTAACCCTGTCATGAAATTGGGGTATGAGGTTACGCAGGGCAGGAAGGTTCAAAAACTTCCAAAGAACGCAGATGTGTATCGTTGGAACGACTTTTTAGACGAGGGCAGGCGCTTTATTGGGCAATTCAGAGCCAAGCAAAAGACAGATGATTTAGCTGTAATTCTATACAGTGGCGGCACAACAGGCACAACGAAGGGCATTTTGCTTTCAAACCGAAACTTTAACGCACTTGCTTTGCAGGTCGCCGCAATGAGCAATGTAATAGTGCCTGGAAACTCGATGCTTGCTGTTATGCCTATTTTCCATGGCTTTGGTTTGGGTATAAGCATACATACGGTGCTTGCTCATGGTTGCAAGGCGATATTGCTTCCAAGGCTTGTGCTTGCCGAGTATGCAAAGGCTTTGAAACGCAAAAAACCCAACTACATTGCAGGTGTTCCCACGCTTTTTGAAGCGTTATTGCGTTTAGACGGCATGAAAAATGCGGATTTATCCTGCTTGCGTGGTGTATTCTCCGGCGGTGATACGCTTTCTGCCGAGCTGAAAAAGAAGGTAGATACATTCCTAAAAGAGCACAAAAGTCCAGTAGAGGTGCGTGAGGGCTATGGCTTAACCGAATGCGTTACGGCAAGTGCTATTGCTCCCTATCATATTCCAAAGGGCGGCAGTATAGGCTTTCCCCTACCCGATACGTATTACAAAATATGCAAGGTAGGCACAACCGAGGAGGTTCCCTATGGCACAGAGGGCGAAATCTGTCTAACCGGTCCTACACTTATGATTGGGTACAACAATCAGCCCGAGGAAACAAAGAACACGCTTAGAAAGCATCCCGATGGCTTTACATGGCTGCACACAGGCGATTTGGGTCGCATGGACGAGGAAGGCTTTTTGTATTTTAGTCAACGCATAAAGCGCATGATTATTTCAAGCGGATATAACATTTATCCATCACAGCTTGAGAATGTAATAGATTCGCACGAAGCGGTGCTTATGAGCTGTTGTATTGGAATACCCGACCCGTACAAGGTTGAGGTTGTAAAAGCGTTTGTAATGCTAAAGCCTGTCTATGAGGACACAAAAGCCGTTAAGGAATCGATTTTTGAGCTTTGCAGAAAGAACATTGCAAAGTATGCGTTGCCTGTTGATATTGAAATTAGGGATGAGATGCCGAAAACGTTGGTGGGCAAGGTGGCGTATCGTATTTTGGAGGAAGAGGAAGCGAGGGCGCGCAGCGCACGATGATATTTTGCTTCTAAAAGTGATATTACACCGCATTAGTTAAATGCGGTGTAGTGATTTGCTTTGCAATGATATTCGCCGTTGGCGAAATAGGCACGAATGGGGCAATAGGGTGCGAACACAAGAGTATCGCCCCTATCCCTGCAGTGGATTTCATAGGCTTTCCGCAGAAAGCCTATTTCACATTTTCTCGCAGAGAAAATATTTCACCCGTTCGAAGAAAGGATTTCACCTTGCGTAGCAAGATTTCTAATTTGCGTAGCAGGGTTTCTCCTATCCACCGCAGTAGATTTCATTGGTTTTCCGCAGAAAACCTATTTCACCCATTTTCGCCGAAAATGGATTTCACCTTGCGTAACAAGATTTAACCCGTTTTTGTATAAAACGGACTAAGCAAGATTTCATCCGTTCCGCAGGAGCGGATTATGGTCGGCTAAGTTTATAAATCGCATATTGATTTAAGCTAACACCTTCCAGTTTTGCATTCTCTGAAAGCTCTTTGTGCAAACTACGGGGCATACGCACTAAAAATTTACCGCTATAAGCCTCAATACCTGCAATAAAGTCATCATAATCAACGGTTGTTCCATCGTTAACTTCATCCGCTTCTTGTAGCATCGCCTTATCAATTGAGTCTGGCTCAACTTCCTCTATGTTAGCAATTCTTTTTGCAAATTCTTCTGGAGTTAGGTTTTTGCGTTTCATACTTCACACCTCCTAATACTTAATATGCGAGTGTTAATCTCAACAATGGTAATAGTATCCGAGTCAGATATCCATTCAAACACTATAGGTAATGCGCTATTTTGTACCTATATCTATTTTGCTCCCCTTTTAACTTTTTAATATCACTATACAATCCACTAATATCCTGCGAAGCAGGGTTTCTCCTATCCACCGCAGTGGATTTCATTGGTTTTCCGCAGAAAACCTATTTCACCCATTTTCGCCGAAAATGGATTTCACCTTGCGTAACAAGATTTCACCCGTTTTTGTATAAAACGGACTAAGCAAGATTTCATCCGTT
>JAAZFD010000083.1 GCA_012511925.1 Clostridiales bacterium | reverse complement strand
AGGATATAGAATCCTCCCCTACACATATAATAGAACGGGAGGATATAGAATCCTCCCCTACACATATAATAGCTTATCTTGTTTTTGTTACTTTGTGCAAAAAGTAAACGTGCCTAACGTGCTTCAAAGCAATTCTATCTCCTTGTCCGTTAAGTATCGCCACTCGCCTGCCCTAAGAGCGTTCAGCCTAAGCTCGCCAACGGCAACCCTACGCAAACGCAAGGTGTTATGCCCAACAGCGTCCATCATTCTGCGAACCTGCCTGTTTCTGCCCTCATGAATCGAAATGAAAAGCGAAGTGTTTTCGCCATTCTCGCCAGCCTCCTTTACTCCAAAAACCTTTGCAGGCGAAGTTAACCCATCATCAAGCATTACACCCTTTTTTAGCTTTTCGATTGAGGAAGCGCTAAGTTTCCCTTGAACTAACAGCCGATAAGTCTTTGAAACCTCATGGCTTGGATGCGTAAGCCTGTTTGCAAGCTCGCCGTCATTGGTGAAAAGCAACAGTCCCTCGGAATCAATGTCAAGCCTGCCTATGTTGTAAACTCGATATTCAAGATTAGCAAAATACTCCTGCGTGGTGCGCCTGCCTTGGGGGTCGGATGCCGTTGACACAACTCCCCTTGGCTTGTTAAGCATAATTACAACATGCTTTTCAGCCAAACACAGCTTTTTTCCATTAAGACGAATGTCGTCTGTAGGCACTACGCTAATACCCAAAGTGGCGATTTCGCCATTTACGGTTACATCGCCTTGTTTAATTAGCTCTTCGCATTTGCGGCGTGATGCTACGCCAGCATCTGCCATGAATTTTTGTAATCGCATATATTCTCCTAAGTGGGCGCAAGCGCCCAAATGATGTTTTGCATAGCAAAATGATATTACTTGCTACCGCTCATAATGATATTGCTTTTCTTTCAGAAAAACAGTGATGTTATGTTCGTTCTACGGAACGAACATAATTAGGTACGGCAATGGCACCTGCACCCGCCAATCCCACAGTTCAATTATACATTTTTATCTTGGTTTTTTGTTACTGCGGTGGTTAGCCACCTTCTTTCAGAAAAGTAAACGTGCCTATCGTGCCTATCGTGCCAACGCCCCATCGTGCTTATCGTTCCTCGTTCCTATCGTGCGAAGCACGCATCACAGCCGCTTGCGGCTACATCACGCGCCATAGGCGTGCATCGTGTGCCAAAGGCACGCATCACTTGCGAAGCGTAATGGGGTATGGGGCAACGCCCCATCGTTCCTATCGTGCGAAGCACGCATCACAGCCGCTTACGGCTACATCACGCGCCATAGGCGTGCATCGTGTGCCAAAGGCACGCATCACTTGCGAAGCGTAATGGGGCAACGCCCCATCGTGCCTAACGTGCCTCGTGCCAACGCCCCATCGTTCCTCATGTTCCTACCTATCCGCCGTAGCGGATTTCACCCATTCCGCAGGAATGGATTTCACCATTTTTCGTAGAAAATGATTTCACCCTGCGTAAGCAGGATTTCACAGGGCGCAAAGCACCCTCAAATAATGCCGTAGTCTTTCAACGCGCCCTTAATCAGCGCCTTTGTTTCATCAGCAGGGGGAATCAAGGGTAGCCTATACTCCTCGGAAACCTTGCCAGCCAAAGCAAGCATGTATTTAATAGGAATAGGGTTAACCTCTGCAAATGCCGCTCTGCAAATTGGTAGCATCTTGAACTGAATCTCCCTTGACTTTTCAATATTCCCATTGAAATACTCTTGACAAACATTGTGCATATCGGCAGGAATTATGTTCGCAACCGTTGATATTACACCCTTGCCGCCAACGGACAGCACAGGCAGCACATGGTCGTCATTGCCCGAATAAATATCAAGCTCGGGACACAGCGCCGCCAAAGCTACAATCTGCTCGATATTTCCAGAAGCCTCTTTCGTTGCTACAATATTCTTGTGCTTGGCTATCTCCTTCATGGTTTGAGGCAATATGTTAAGCCCTGTTCTGCTTGGAACATTATATGTAATAATCGGAATTGAAACCGCATCAGCCACGGCTTTGAAATGCGCCACAAGCCCTTGTTGCGTGGTTTTGTTGTAGTATGGTGTTACGATTAAAAGACCGTTAACCCCAGTATCTTGCGCCGCCTTTGAAAGCCTTATAACTTCTGCGGTGTTGTTTCCGCCTGTGCCTGCAATAATCGGAATTCTGCCCTTTGCATGTTCAACTGCGAACTTGAACAGGCTTATTTTTTCGTCAAAGCTAAGTGTTGCAGATTCGCCAGTCGTTCCACACATTATAATTGCATCTGTTTGATTCTCGATATGAAAATCGATTAGCTTTCCTATCGCCTCAAAATCAATTTTCCCTGCCTTAAATGGCGTTACAAGCGCAACTCCGCTACCTAAAAAAATACTCATATTTCCCTCCTATTATAATTTATTAGCGCTCTGGCTATTTGAACAGCGTTTGATGCCGCACCCTTTCTTATGTTGTCGGCGCAGACAAAAAGATTTATGCAAGCAGGATTAGAAAAATCCTTGCGAATTCTGCCTACGGAAACGGAATCCTTTCCGCTTATCATCAAGGGCATAGGATATATGCTTTGCGCTATGTCATCATGAACTAAAATGCCAGCCGAATTTCTCAAAAGCTCTCTAATTTCCTCAATATCAAAAGGCTTTTCAAGCTCGATATTTATGCTTTCTGAATGTCCGTTCATAACAGGCACTCGCACAGCCGTTGCCGTAACCCCTAAATCGTATAGGTTTAGAATTTTTTTCGTTTCGTCAATCAGCTTTTGCTCCTCTTTTGTGTAGCCAGTGTCTAAAAACGAATCTATTTGCGGAATGCAGTTGTTCGCAATCGGATATAAAAATTTCGTATGCGCCCTGCCTGCCAATGTGTTCTCTAAATCGTTTATGCCGCCAACCCCTGCGCCCGAAACCGCTTGATAGGTAGAGTAAATCACCCGCTTTAAGCCGTATTTTTGCGCTAAAGGCTTCAAAACAACCACCGCTTGAATTGTAGAGCAGTTTGGATTTGCGATTATTCCACGCTGCTTATATATGGGCAAGCTATCAATGTTTACTTCGGGAACGATTAAAGGAATATCGCTTTCCTGCCTGTAATAACTTGAATTGTCAATTACCACAGCACCCGAGTCAACCGCAAGCTGTGCATAAGCCCTTGAAATTTCGCCGCCAGCGGAGAACAAGGCGATGTCTATCTCCTTATCGATAAATGAGCCTTTGTCTAGCTCTAAAATGGTAATTTCCTTGTCAATAAACTGAATTTTCGTACCTGCGCTCTTACTCGATGCAAAAAGATATAGATTGTTTATCGGAATTTCGTACTCGTGTAGCACCTGCAACATGGTTCTGCCCACCATGCCTGTTGCGCCAACTACGGCTATATTGTAACTGCTTTTGGTGTTTTCAATATTGAACTTGCGCATATTCTCCTCCATTTCTTATTTTCGATTATTATATATCTTATGCGGCTTTTAGTCAAATAGATAGTAATGGGGATTGTGAAACTCACAACCCCCAAAGGAAGAAAGATAAGCTAACAGAAATAGCTTAAAACGTTGCCTATGGATAGAAAATATTATCGAACAGCTCCTCTTGCATAATTCCTGCAACAAGCGGTTTACCATCGGGCAGGTTCTCGAATGTAATATCGAAATAACCCGATTTGCCTGTGTTCGTTTCGAAAAACACCCTGCCCATTCTGTCGGTTGCAACAGGCTTTAGCTTAACTCCTGCCTCGATTTTGCCCTTAATATAATTGCCTTTTGAAGTCATAATAAAGGCTTCAAACTCCTGCAATACTTTATGATATGGAACGTAATCGTCTGCGTTTTTAGGTTCGGGGTAGCCCTCGTTGTTCGATATTGCAAACTCGATTTTACTGGGCGTTCTGCGCTGTAAAAACTTAGCCGAAATCATCGTCCACATACGATTGTAATACACATCGTACTCTATAAAGATATTTTTATAGCCTATGATGTCGGTTGTGTCTTCCATAATCAAGCTACTATTGCCGAAATCATACGGAGAACCTGTAATTTCGGTAATTCTGCCATCTACAAATGCAAAGGTTGTGTCTTTATAATTTCCACACATAGTAACGAAATACATAGTTTCATAATTTCCGCAAAGATTGTAAACCATTGCTATATACGCACAGGAAAAGCTGTCCTCAATATTATAATTCACAAAGCCGGTTTTGTAATACTCGACAGATTTATCGTCTTTGCTTGTCAATTCGATTACAATTTGCATACCGCTTTGCGTGTAATTGAAACCTTGAAATTCCGATTCGAAAAGCCTTAACTTCACATCATACCCATAAAAAGTAGTGCTTTCGCCTGGTTGAGCGTATTCCACAAAAACATTTCTGTCGGACACAAAAGCCCTATCATAAAATGAAACTGGAACCTTGTCGGTGTATTCTAACTCCTTTAGCTTTGTTGTTTCCGCAGGGGTAGCCGTTGGCTCTGCGGTAGGTTCGGTTGTGGGCTTTGCTGTGGTTTCGTTTGTGGGTGTTACATCTGGTGTTT
>JAAZFD010000082.1 GCA_012511925.1 Clostridiales bacterium | reverse complement strand
TGAGTTATAGTGCTGCCGCCATGGGTATCTTGATTTCTAAACGTGTTTACAACGGCAGAAACCAAGCGCTTGTAGTCAACTCCCTCATGCTTGTAAAAACGCACGTCCTCTATTGCCACAACTGCATTTTTCAGCATATCGGGAATCTCATCAATGTTTGCCCACTCCCTATATTGCATTCCTGCAAAGGTGGTTATTATCTCGCCGTTTGTATCGTAGATATACGAATTTCGTGATGAGCTTGTGAATGCTGATATGTCGAGCATGGGGGTAGTGTCGATATACGCCTTTGCAACTCCCAAAACAAGCCCCATACCTGCCGCACCTACGAGGATAACAATTACAGCCAAAACCTTAATGGTGGTAAAAAGTATGCTTAGTGCCAAAGAGCGTGGCAAATCGTTCTTCTTGAACATTGTGCTGGGGCGTGGTTCTTTTTGCTTATTAGGAGCTTTTACTTGTGTTTCCATTTGTTTATCCTCTTGAATTGGCAACATAGAGCGGTCAAAGCATTTCGTGCTGTCCGCTGCGTCGTCAGTTGCGCTTTGTTTAGTGAATTTGCACCATATTTCCCGGGAAATATTCTTAATATACTTAACTATTCTCAAAACAAAGTCTTTTATTATTCTAAATATGCCCTGTGAAAAGGCTTTAATCTTTAATAATGCGGTCTGCATCTTTCCGCTTCCTTTCTCTGCGTAATGTAGAATGTAAAATAACACCCACAATAACGCCTATTGCTCCGCCGCCAAGCATGAAATAAATGAGATTGTTGAAAATTGCACCAAGAATAACTCCCATTGCGGTGCAGAATGCTATATAAAGCCCTAAAGCGTATTCAATCAGCTTGTGCTTCTCCATATTTCACCTCAACCAATCAAATAAAAATGCCGATAAATAATATTCTATCGACTTCGAATTATACCATATATACGATTTCCAATGCAAACAATCATAAATGGCAAAATTTTTATTCGCCTTTTACTATATTTTTTTATAGTTGTCCTTTACAAATGGCAAAAAATCTGTTACAATATGGAACGGTGTTTTATGCATCACACGCAAGTCATATAAAAGTTGACGTGTGTAACAATATAACCATATTTTAGGGGGATTGTAATGAAAAACTACTCGGCAAACAAAATTCGTAGCGTCGGTGTTTTCGGCCACAGTGGAGAGGAAAAAACAACTCGCGTTGAAGCAATGCTTCGGAATACGGGCGTAGTTGACCGCATGGGTCGTGTGGAGGATGGTTCATCAGTAACCGACTATGACCCGGAGGAAATCAAACGTATGATTTCCATCAATGCGGCGGTAGCGCCGATAGAATGGCTTGACTCAAAAATCAATTTAGTTGACGCTCCTGGCGATTTCGATTTCTTTGCCGAGGTAATAGAGGCTTTGGCATTAACGGATTCTGCAATCATCGTATCTTCTGCAGTTTCTGGTCCCGTTGTTGGCACAGAAAAGATGATGCAAATGTGCAAAAAAGAGCAGAAGCCGCACATGATGGTTGTCAACCAAATCGACAAGGAAAATGCAAACTTTGAAAAGGCAGTTAAGGCAAGCCAAGAAATGTTTGGACCCTCCGTTGTTCCAATTCAACTTCCTATAATGGATGGAAATGATTTTGTAGGCTATGTTGATATAGTTTCTATGAAAGCATATAAATTCGACGGCAAAAACGAAAAGGAAGTCGATATTCCTGCAAACCTGAAATCAAGTGCAGATGAAGCATACGAAGCATTGGTTGAAGCCGCCGCCGCAACAGATGATGCATTGATGGAAAAATACTTCGATGCAGGTGAGCTGACAGCAGATGAAATGAAGGTTGGTTTAGCCTCTGGTATTAACGATGGCTCAATCGTTCCTGTTTGCGTATGCTCTGCCGCACTTAACTTAGGCGTAAAGGCATTGATGAACAACTTAGTTCACTATATGCCTACTGCGGACACAGCAAAAGTTCCAAATGCTATAAACACAAAAAACAATGAAGAAGTTAAGGTTCAGATTTCTCCAGATGGCAAATTAGCCGCAAGAGTAATTAAAACCGTTGCTGACCCCTTCGTAGGAAAGATTTCAATTATTAGAGTATATTCGGGTACGCTTAGCGCAGATATAGCGGCATACAATCCAAATGCTGAAAAGTCCGAAAAGTCGGGCGCTGTCTATGTAATGCGTGGCAAGAACCTTGTTAACACAGACAAAATCACAGCAGGCGACATTGGCGCAATGGCAAAGCTACAGTTCACAAACACGAACGACACATTAACAGACGGTGCATTGCCCGTTAAGTTCGAGCCTATCAAGTTCCCTGCACCCTCGATTTCTCTCGCAGTAAGTGCTAAGAAGCAGGGCGAAGAAGATAAGGTTTTCTCTGGCTTGAACAGACTATTAGAAGAAGAGCCTGCAATGGCAATCGAGAAGAACATAGAAACTGGCGATGTGTTGATTCTTGGAATGGGCGAAAAGCATATCGACGTTATTTGCGCAAAGTTAAGAAACAAGTTCAAGGTAGAAGCACAGCTTAACGACCCCAAGGTTCCCTATCGTGAAACTATTCGTGCAATGGCTGAGGCAGAAGGTAAGCATAAAAAGCAATCTGGCGGCGCAGGACAGTTCGGTGTTGTTCAGATTAGATTCGAGCCTTTAGCCGAGGGCGATTTCGAGTTCGTAAACGCTATCGTTGGCGGCGTTGTTCCTAAGGAATACATTCCTGCTGTTGAAAAGGGCTTAAGAGAGGCAATGCAACGTGGCGTTTTAGCCGGCTACCCCATGACAGGCGTAAAAGCAACGCTATATGATGGCAAGTATCACCCCGTTGATTCAAAGGAGGTTGCGTTTAAGTCGGCTGCAAGGCTTTCATACAAGGCAGCCTGTGCAAAGGCAAGCCCCGTTTTAACAGAGCCAGTGCATCGCTTTGAGGTTCATGTTCCAAACGAATACACAGGCGACATTATGGGCGATATGAGCCGTAGGCGTGGTCGTGTTATCGGTATGACTCCTCATATAGATGGCGGTCAGATTGTTGAAGCCGAAGCACCCTTGTCTGAGATGTTCAAGTATGCAACGGATTTGCGCTCTATGACTCAAGCGCGTGGTACCTTTACAAGCGAATTGGTAAGGTATGAGGATGTTCCTGCTAACCTCGCTCAGAAGATTATCGAGCAATCCAAGCGTGAGGACGAAGAGGAAGAATAAGTTTAAGTCAATTAAGGGGGTATTATTGCCCCCTTTTATCCAAATATAGCAAAAAACCGGTATTAAACAGGGAATTTTTATTGACATAAAAGGAAATTGATGATACCATAATTACAATAATGTAGAATTGTTAGTAGTATAAATGACGGAGGATTGGTGCTAATATATGTTTGAATTTATGATAGTGCTCATTGCTGTTGTTGCGGCAATGGTCGCAATTATAGTCAACAGAAGGTCTTTAATCGCCTGTATAGTAATTACGGGGACAGCTTCTTTTCTATGCTTAGGATTTCTCTTGCTGTACGCTAACGCTCAAAAGTTAGGCTCGTATCCCAATCTGCTAAAGTTTACTATAATCAGCTCATGCATTCTCATTATGATTTTGCTTGCTGTAACATACGTAGGAGTTAAAATGCACTTTAAAAAGACAAAAAAAGAAACGGAAGTCGCTGTACCCATGGAAGCAGGAACTGCTGCACCAAAGCCTGCACTTCAAAACGCAAAGGAAATTATCGCAAGCATTTTCGCCAAACCGCAGGCTGCTACAGCTGAAGAGCCTAAGGTAGTAGTGCCAAGGGTAAGCGCAAAGCCTATCGAGTACAAAAAGGCTACCATCCCAACACCTGAGATGATAGCACAGGTAGTACAGCTTAGATGTGAGAAAGAGCAGCAAGAAGTTCAAAAGCTCGCCCCTGTTATCGTTGAAAAGCCTGTTGAGAAGCAGATTGACCCATTTTTCGAAAGAACGCTGCAAAAGGCGGAAAGCTACAAAAACGCCGGGCAGTATGAGCT
>JAAZFD010000081.1 GCA_012511925.1 Clostridiales bacterium | reverse complement strand
GTGATTATGCCATCACTTCTCACCTGTGCAAAATCACGTACACGCTTTAAAAGCCGTATAGCAATTCTGGGTGTTCCCCTTGAACGGCTTGCGATTTCTATTGCACCTGCCTCGTCTATCACAACATCTAAAATATCTGCACTTCTTGTTATGATATGCTTCAAAGCGGAATGCTCGTACATTTCAAGCCGCTCTTTTATTCCGAATCTATCACGCAATGGCGAAGTTAAAAGCCCCATTCTTGTGGTTGCGCCAATAAGCGTAAATTTGTTCAAATCAAGCTGAATAGACCTTGCACCAGGACCTTTTCCCAAAATTATGTCCATAGAAAAATCCTCCATTGCAGGATAGAGAATTTCCTCTACATTTGGGTTTAGCCTGTGAATTTCGTCTATGAAAAGCACATCGTTTTCTTCTAATTTTGTTAGGATTGCCGCTAAATCGCCTGCCCTTTGCAATGTAGGCCCCGAGGTTTTGTAGATATTTGCCCCCATTTCATTTGAAACGATATTTGCAAGCGTGGTTTTTCCCAATCCGGGGGGACCATATAGCAATGTATGGTCCAATGGCTCTTTTCTTTGCCTTGCCGCATCTATATAGATTTGCATATGCTCTTTTACAACATCTTGACCGATATATTCGCATAGCAAGCGTGGACGCAAAGAAAGCTCTATTTGCTCGTCATCTGCAAGCATAGAAGAGGAAATAATATCCCTTTCAAAATCGTATTCGCTCATTTATTTCCTCCCGTTTGCGCCAAAGCAAGTTTTATTAGCTGTTTTACAGACGAAAACTCGCTGTCCGCCACATTGCCAACCGCCCTGCCAGCAGTAAGTCCGTCATAGCCCAACGCAACCAGCGCTTCAATAGCTTCAGAACGCATGGAAAAGCCTGTTTTTTGCTCGGTTCTGTCCTCTTTTGCTTCCTTTGAAATACTCGTTGCGGTTGAAACCTTTTCTTTTAGCTCGAGTAAAAGCCTTGCGGCAGTTTTTCTGCCTATTCCCGAAACACAATCGAAGGCGGCGGCATTCTCGGTTATAATCGCCATTGTAATGTCCTCAACCGTTAGCATTGAAAGAATGCTCAATGCCGTTTTGTTGCCTATGCGAGTAACGGAGGTTAAATTTCTAAACATATTGCGCTCTTCTTCCGAACTAAAGCCGTAAAGCGAAAAAACATCCTCGGCTACATGTAAATGCGTTAGTAGCTTGCACTTTTCATCTATTTTTACCTTATTTAATGTATTTGAGCTGCAAAAAAGCAAGTAGCCGACACCATTTGCTTCTATTATGCAGTAGTCTAAGCCTATTTCTGTTGCTATTCCTGAAATATATGCGTACATAATTCCTCCTTGGGATATTATTTAATAATTTACTTTATTCTAAACTGCTCTGCCGCCAAGCCTATTACTCCCGAATGGCAAATCGCCGCCGCAAGCCCGTCTGCCGCATCATCCGGCTTTGGAATCTTATCCATGTTCAAAAGGCGCATAACCATTTCTTGAACCTGCTTTTTCCCCGCATGACCGTTTCCGCAAACAGCCGATTTAATCTGCATGGGCGTGTATTCGTAAAGCGGCAAACAGGTTTGATATGCCGCCAACAGGCAAGTGCCACGCGCGGCTGAAACCTGCATGGCTGTTTTTGTGTTCTTTGCAAAAAACAATTCCTCGAACACAATGCAGTCGGGGGCGGTGCTTTCGCACAAGCGCTTTGTTTGAATGTATAGCGTTTCCAAGCGTTGAGGAAAACTATGCTTGATGTCGGTTTCTACTACTCCATAATCTATTAGCTTCAAGCGATTTCCGCATACCTCGATTGCACCATAGCCTAAAATGGCATAGCCTGGGTCTATTCCTAGTATAATGCGAGTTTTTCCCTTATCCATAACTTGCATTTTATCATATATATAGTAATACGGCAATTAGATTAAAGCGGCAAGGCTTCCCCAATAAATGAATAAACTGTAAACAAGTTACATAACACGAAAAATAGTTATTGACACCATATATAGTGAGTGATATACTCAACGCATACAACATTTAGGGGTTAAACATAGATATAGCACTAATGAATTATAGGCATACAAACTTGATTATAAACCCTTAAAATGCTAAAATAATTTCGAAAGGTACAAGGTGGCAAAATGTTTACTCTGATTCTAAAAAGAAGCGGTCAAAAGGAAATATTTGACCCTAAAAAAATTACAGAAGCGATTTTCAAAGCCGCCAAAGCTGTAGGCGGCGATGATATGCTATTGGCTGAACAGCTAACCGAGCAGGTTGTGAAAATAGCTTATGAAACATACGGCGATGAATGTCCCCATGTTGAAGAAATTCAGGATATAGTCGAGCGTGTATTGATTAAAAACGGACACGCAAAAACAGCAAAAGCGTACATTCTATATCGAGAAAAGCGTAAGGGCGCAAGGGAAGCCAACGCTTTGATTGGCGCTACAATCGATATGTTTTCTGATTACCTTAAAGACAAGGATTGGAGCGTTAAAGAAAATGCAAACACACTTAAAAGCGTAAACGGCTTGAACAACTATATCAGAGAAGAGTTCACAAAAAAGTATTGGTTGCATGAAATATACCCGGAAGAAGTGCGTGATGCGCATACATCGGGCGATTGCCATATTCACGACTTAGGGTTCTTTGGTCCCTATTGCGCAGGATGGGATTTGCGACAGCTTCTCATACAGGGCTTTGGTGGAGTTCCAAGCAAGGTAGAAAGCAAGCCTGCTAAGCATTTGCGTTCATTCTTAGGGCAGGTTATAAACTCAACCTTCACAACCCAAGCCGAAACAGCAGGAGCGCAAGCATGGTCGAGCTTCGACACCTATTGTGCGCCTTTCATCAGAAAAGACAACATGACCTACGAGCAGGTAGAGCAATGCCTGCAAGAGTTCATATTTAACCTTAATGTACCCACAAGAGTAGGCTTTCAATGCCCATTCTCCAACCTTACATTCGATATTAAAGTACCCTCAACGCTAAAGGACCAGCCAATTATTATAGGCGGAGTACCGCAGGACACCGTTTACGGCGATTATCAAGCAGAGATGGACATACTAAACCTTGCTTTCTGTGAAGTAATGCTAAAGGGCGATGCTAAGGGCAGAGTTTTCACGTTCCCTATTCCTACTATCAATGTTACTAAAGACTTTGAGTGGAACAGCCCGGTTGTAAACAAGTTCATGGAAATCACCTGCAAATACGGCATTCCCTATTTCGCTAACTACGTGAATTCTGACTTATCCCCCGAGGACGCTGTTTCCATGTGCTGCCGCTTGCGTTTAGACGTATCGGAATTGAGAAAGCGTGGCGGCGGTCTGTTTGGCTCAAGCCCCTTGACAGGTTCAATAGGCGTATTCACAATCAACCTGCCGAGAATAGGTTACTTAGCACGGAATAAAGAGGATTTCTTTGCAAGATTACGCAAGGTTGCAGAGATAGGCAAAACCTCTTTGGAGATTAAACGCAAGGTAATAGAACAGCAAACCGAAGCAGGGCTATATCCGTATTCGAGAGTATATCTAAAAGATATAAAGGAACGCCATGGCTCATATTGGTTTAACCACTTCAACACGATAGGAATTATCGGAATGCACGAAGCGCTATTAAACTTCATGGGCAAGGGTGTTGAAACAAAAGAGGGCAATGAGTTCGCAATCGAGATTATGAACTATTTGCGTGGAATAATGCAGGAGTTCCAAAAGGAAACAGGGCAGTTTTACAACTTGGAAGCAACCCCTGCAGAAGGCACAAGCTATCGTTTGGCAAAGCTCGACCGTGAAAGGTTCTTAGATATAATTTCGTCTGGTACAAATGTACCCTATTATACGAACTCCTCACAGC
>JAAZFD010000080.1 GCA_012511925.1 Clostridiales bacterium | reverse complement strand
TCGGGATAAGCGCATCAAGAACAAACTTTATCAATCAAGATGACGAGGAGGGATAATAATTTATACAACAGAATTTAAGAACCAATACATTACAAGACTCATGGTAGCCTTTGTTGTATGTTTAATTACAGCAACATTATGCATAATCTACAATGAACAACCGATCTACGATCTTTTGCCATTGTTGCCGATGGTTTTTTTCCTGGTCTACGCACTTAGCCTATTACCAATTACACTACGACATAATTCATTGACTGTAAGTGTCTATACAATAACTTGTGCGTTACGCTATGTCTTCCTTCCATTATTTATGACTTTCTACCCTGTGTTTGGGTTTTCAAGTTATGTTTCAATGGATGTTGGCTTATTGACGAGAGCTATTCTACTAATGGCTTACGAACAGGTAGCCGTTGGCTGTTTTCTCTCTTTCATCTATTTAAAAAGAAAAAATGTAGGTTTACAGACAGAAGAGTCAAACAGTATAGCTTTTACAGAAGGCAAGATAGTTATGATATCTGTCATTTTTATATCCATTCTAATCTTGATTTTTTTCCCGAGAGTAAGAGATACTTTAGACATTTTTGTAATAGCTTCTAATACTGGACAAAGGCTGAGGATAACGGGGTTAGAAACCATGGACAATATACTTCAGCAGATAGTATTAGTAGGTGCGTATATCTTGTTTCTGTTAGGTGTAAACCGCTTTTACAGAAAACACAAAAAAAGTGGGAATCCGATATATGTGTATTTATCACTATTGCTTGCAATTAGTGTCGTTGGTATTATTGTTAATGAGAGTCGCTCGACACAAGTCTATACAGCTTTTGCAGCCATATATCTACTCAGACGATGCTTTCCTGGGTACGAAAAAAAGATTACTCTAACTGTTTCGCTGTCTGCGTTGTCCATACTACTGCTTATGACAATATATAGGCTATTCGCTGTATTCTATCATGATTCATATGTTTCTGCGTTGTCCTCAGGTGGATTGGGTATAGAAACCATTCAGCGGTATGTAGAGACATACTTATTGGGGCCGCAAAGTGTGTCAGCAACAATGCAACTTCGCAATCAGTCTTATAGTTTGCTTACCATAGGACGCCTAGTGTTTGATACGGTACGACCTATAATGGGGCTTAATTTTCTAATCAAAGATTTAAGGCTTGAAACAACTAGTGAGCTTTTTAACACTTTTGTCCGTGGGGATGGTGCAGGTGCGGGTCTCCTAATGCCAATAACAGCTCATGGTTATTTGTATTTTGGTTGGATTTTGTCTCCAATATTTCTTTGCGTGTTCTTGAGGCTCTCGCTTTATTTAGAAAAAATAATGAAGAGTACCCGTTCGATGTATATTCTCTTTTTCGTTTCTTTCGTTTTTATTAGAACATCGACAAGCATTGTATCCGCTACAACGAGCAGCATTATTACGGCTGTTTCAAAAGCAGCCATATCTGCGGGCCTGGTATACATTTGTCAAAAAATAGTAGATGGAATAACACGAAGAAAGGCTTTGAATATAGTATAGCCGCGTCTCTTGTTTGAGAGTGAATACTATGGCCAAATATGTAATCAATCTAAATATGTAATCAATCTAAATATGGACTTAAATCTTATCGCCATAGTGTGTAATTCCGCTCCCTCATACTTACCCAATCGGTGTGCGTTGCTTGTAAGGGAATGTAATGGTTTGCTGAGCATAAGATGTACCCTTACCGTTCGCCTAAGATCGCTTGAAACAAAGCCGGAGATGTGCGCGATGAATTAGGACGACCAGTGGCCTAAGAGTCTCCATATAGTTAAGTGAGGAGGAACGCAGAGTCATGATGAAAAAACTGATCTATAGTATTGTTGTTAAGAAGGTGTGTTTAGCTGCATTTAGCTTGTTTTACGAGAATAAATACCTAAGAGGTAAATACTTCGATGAAAAAAGATTGGGTTGGCTATGGGCGTTTAGATGTTTACCAAGTAGGCTGTTCGGGACGCATAGGAGGATACCGTGGCCAGTGCACAAAAATACATTGGTATCAAATGGGACTAATATTGATTTTCACATTGACAGTATAAATGTTTTTCAGTCTCCGGGGTGCTATTTTCAATGCCATGACGCGAAAATTTCGATTGGTAGAAATGTCCATATAGCACCGAAC
>JAAZFD010000079.1 GCA_012511925.1 Clostridiales bacterium | reverse complement strand
GTATCCTCTAAAACCCTGTCGCATTTCGCTATCGGAATAATAGTTTTTTCAGCGGCAGCAACATAACCCTCATATTTTGCTAGCCTTGCCCAGTTTTCAAGGTTTCGTGGAGATATAACTACGTCGAGTTCTTCGCTTTCAATTTTCTTTTTTATCTTATGGTACACACCTAAAATCTTATCTACCTTGTCTATACATTCGGGTATTCGTGCAACTAACATTTTAACGATTGCATCATCTGAAAGCACTGCCACTTCGACGACAATATTAAAGCGGTTATAAAGCGATTGGTTTAGTTCTTTTGTGCCGAAGTAGCCAATGTTCATGGTTGCGAAAAAGCGGAAGTTTTCATGCCGTTTTACCACTTCACCATTGTCCAACCTCACAAAACCATTATCATCTAGCAGGGAATTCAGAAAGGCTAAGTATTGCGGCTTTGCAAAGTTAATCTCTTCGAAAACTACCGCTCCGCCATAACGAATAGCCTTTGTTACATAGCTTTCCTTAAAAACAATCAAGTTGTCTTGCGGAATAAACTTACCAAGCACAAATTCGTCTAAGTTTTCGGTGCAATTTATTACTTCCATAATCGGAATTTCAATCTCTTGACAAACCAATTTGCAAGAAATCGTTTTTCCTGTACCAGCAGGACCATGAAAGAGAATCGACCTCGCATCGCCAGCGGTTACAGCATTACATATTCCCTTTATGTAATTTGGAATTTGAAACTCGTCAGAAAGTTTAGGCACAAGTTCTAAATAAGTATTTTGAAAATCATTTTCGCCAAAGGGCGTAACCGCTGCTTCTGCTTCCTGTTTAGAATCTGTAATGTTTTCAGAAATTACTTTGAATTTTTCTCGAAAAGACCTCATGCCGCCTGTATCGAAACCGCTTAAATTAGAGTATGTAACCTCGAACTCGTCGGATTTATGTGCTTGGTAAAAATCTTCATGTAGGCAAACAAACTCGTCAGCGGATGGCGATTCTACATAGTCTAAAATTGCAGAGTTGTAATCGCTATCCATTCTACATTCTCTTGCAAGCAACACACAAAAGCAGGGTAAAAGTTTGTATAAAGGGTTCAGATGCTCCATATCTCCATCTAACCAACGCCCGATTTCATCGTAGGCGGCAATCGTTATTTCATTGTTGTTTAGGTACGCTTCGTAACGAAAAAGTGATGGCTCGACAACCTCTTTTCTTCGCCAATCCTCTGGTATTTCAATATTTAGAAATATTTGTGCTCCCTTGTCGCTAACATAATAATCGCCAACTACCGAATCATCGCCTTTTGTCATAGAAAAAATGAGTTGCGAAAAAAGCGAAATTGCCTCGCCTATGGGTTGGCAAAGGTTTGTTGTGCCGTCAAATGACTGGTTATTCGGATGAACATAGTACTGTGTTGCATCTGAATGGTGTTTGAAGCCAAAGCCCTTGTATATCTCGTCGCTGTTCTCTCTAACTACTTTGTAGGCAACTTTGAAAATGTTCATGTAAACTCCTTGCAAAAATTATAATCACCAAAATTGTGTAATTATTATATCACATGTTGGGTGTGTTGCAAGGCGCGGGGATGTGGTTTGGTGCATATTCGTGTGTGATTATGGGGATGAGGGAAAATGATGTCGATGAACCTTGTGAAGAGCTTGCTACTCAATGGCTTAACGAATGCGGTCTAATATATAATCAAGGTTTATGCGAATTTGATACAATACAAAAAATGTTCCCCTGGATGGCTGAATCAAGCGTCAGGGGTGTGCAGCGTGCTATCAGCGAGATGGATTATCAAAATGTACTATCAATAATCATTGAGGCACCGATGGGGGAAGGAAAAACGGAGGCTGCTTTATATGCTACTCAAAAACTGTGCTGTGCGCTTGGCAGAGACGGGTTATATACTGCACTTCCTACAAAAGCAACAGGAAACCAGATGTATAACCGTGTAAATGAACTTTTTACTTCGCATGAAATGGATGGTGCAAGATTACTGCATGGCACAGCTTGGATTGTGGAAACCAAAAATACGATTGCATTTGAAAACGAATTGACGGAAGAGAGTGAAGAGAAAAGTCTTTGGC
>JAAZFD010000078.1 GCA_012511925.1 Clostridiales bacterium | reverse complement strand
GTTATAATATTTATGATGGATAAATTGTGTTTGGGGCTGTCGCCTGAAATCGCCTGCGGCGGTGAAATCTTGCTAACGCAAGGTGAAATCCGCACTCGGCGGATAGGAGAGGAACGGGGAAAGAGAAGAGAGAAGAGAGAATAGAGAATAGTGTAGCTCAAGGGGAACCTTGGGCTTTTTGTTCGCTGTTCCTCATATTGTAGGGGAGGCTTTATATCCTCCCGTTACCCACTCTAATTCATTTTCTTGTGAAAATTGCACTTGCCCACCAAACTTTTTTTCATAAAAAGTAATGGGTCTGAACAGCATCCCAACGCCCCCGTACCCACACAAAACTAAATAGGAGGTAAAAATGAAGCTAAAAGAAATCTTTAACAAGGCAAAAGAAAAACCAAAAACAGAAGAAAAAGACGAGCAAACAATCCAATTAGCAAATCAAGTGGCAAACACGCTTGAAGCGCTAAAAGCAGAAAACAAACTTGCATTCGAGATAGACGAGTACATAAGCTCAAACGAATTTCTAACGCTTGGAAGGGAATTTGATGTAAATGCCGCCATTCGCATTTTCGAAGCTGAAAAGAAACTTGAAACCGCAACTATGCAGGGCAAGCAAAGCGCAATCGATGAGATTTACAGGCGTAGAGAGATGCCAAGAGCCATGAAAAGCGGCAAGCCACAGGCAATACACACCGACTTTTCAAAAATCTCTAAGCAAGAGTTCGAAAGAATCAAAAAGCAGCTTGAAGGCGCATAAATCGCCTTGGGCGGTGAAATCTTGCTACGCAAGGTGAAATCCGAAAAATCGCCTTCGGCGGTGAAATCTTGCTACGCAAGGTGAAATCCAGCTTACGCAGGGTGAAATAGCCTAAGGGCAATGAAATCCGCTACGGCGGATAGGATTGCTTCGAAAGTGATGCTTGCCTTTGGCAAATGATGCACGCCTACGGAGGTGAAATCTTGCTACGCAAGGTGAAAAATTTTTCTGCGGAAAAATGTGAAATCCGCTACTGCGGATAGGAGAGAGGCGCTTTGCGCCCCGATGATATTGCTACGCAATGATTATTTTCGCTATCGCTCATAGTGATATTGCTTTCGGCAATGATATTCGCCTACAGCGAATTAGGCACGAAGCCCGAAACAATCAAACCGTAGAGGCACTTTGCGCCCCGATGATATTGCTACGCAATGATTATTTTCGCTATCGCTCATAGTGATATTGCTTTCGGCAATGATATTCGCCTATAGCGAATTAGGAACGAAGCCCGAAACAATCAAACCGTAGAGGCGCTTTGCGCCCCGATGATATTGCTACGCAATGATTATTTTCGCTATCGCTCATAGTGATATTGCCTTCGGCAATGATATTCGCCTATAGCGAATTAGGAACGCAAGGGGCTGTTCCGGAGTTCGCTGCAAGTACGGCATTTCCCAAGCTAACACAAGGGCAATAACTCAACACATTATCCAATCACTAAATTTGAAAGGTAAAAAATTATGAACACAACAACATCAACAACAGTAGGAACAAAACTAAACAAGACTTTTTACGACAGACAGCTACTTGAAAGCGCAAAGACAAGATTCGTATTCGCAAAGTACGGGCAGAAGCGCTCGATTCCCAAGAACAGCGGAAAAACCGTGGAGTTCAGACGCTGGAATTTATTCGACCCCAACTCCGTAATGGGCGGACTTGAGGAGGGCGTAACTCCCGATAGCCAAGCGCTATCGCAAACCGCCATCGATGCCACCGTTTCGCAATATGGCGCTTATGTAGAGGTAAGCGACCTACTCGACATGACAGGCTATGACAGGGTAATTGCCGACAGCGCAGAGCTTTTGGGCGAACAGTTGGGAACGGTAATCGAGTGGATTACAAGGGATGAAATTTGCTCTGGAACGAATGTGCAGTATGCAAACTCAAAATCAAGCAGGGATAGCCTGCTAAGCACCGACAAGCTAACGGTTACGGAGATTCGAAAGGCGGTTAGAACTCTGAAAAACGCAAAGGCGAGAATGTTTTCAGACGGACGAAATCCGCATTTTATCTGTATATGCTCCCCCGAAGCGACATACGATTTGCAAAGCGATGTGAATTGGCAGGATGTTTCTAAGTATTCGAATGCCGAACAGATTTATTCGGGCGAGATTGTCAGATTGTATGGCGTGGTTTTCGTGGAAAGCACAGAAGCAAAGGTGTTTAGTGCCGAGTTTCAGCTTTCAACCGCAGTGGGTTCTACAACCACTACTATTACTCTTGACAGACCGTTGACAGCGGCGCAGGTTGCATTTCTAAAAACCGCAGGCACAACCTTATCGATAGGAAATGTAGTTAATCTTTCGATTGACCCCGATGAATTGGAGGTTGGTGCAACGTCAATCACACTAACAAGCGCACTTGAAGCCATACCTGCCGCCGGCGTTGCGGTTGTTAGTGAGGACGCAGGCGCACAGGGTGCGGAGGTTCACGCAACGGTAGTATTCGGAAAGGATGCGTATGGAATAATCGATGCGTGTGGCGAAGGAGCAATGCAAACGATTATAAAGCCTTGCGGCTCGGCAGGAACATCAGACCCATTGAATCAGAGAGCGACAGTTGGCGCAAAGGTGGCGGCGTTTACGGCTAAGGTTTTAAATGACCTTTGGATTGTGAGAATCGAACATGGGGTGAGTGCATAAGCCTAAGGCTTATGCACGATGATATTATTTTTCTTGTGAAAAATAGTGATATTGCTAACGCAGTGATATTGTTTTTCTACGAAAAACAGTGATATTCGCCTATGGCGAATTAGGCGCGAAAGGGCGCAAGCACCCAGATAGATTGCCTGCGGCAGTGATATTTTGCTACGCAAGGTGAAATCCATTTTCTGCGAAAATGGGTGAAATAGGTTTTCTGCGGAAAACCAATGAAATCCGCTACGGCGGATAGGAACACTACATACACCGTAGGGGCGCGCATTGCGCGCCAGCTTCTCAATACAGCAAATTTTATGGTGCAATTCGTGCTTGCTATCATTTTACGAAATCGGTAGGGTTATTGGAACAAAAACAATAAACTAAATACACCGTAGGGGCGCGCATTGCGCGTCCGCTTCTCTCAACGGCAAATTTTGAGGGAAAAATCATGCTGCAACTATGCGAAATCATGTTGCGAATCAGGCGAACAACAATCAACCGTAGGGGAGGATTTTTCTATCCTCCCGCTTCTTAAAACAAAAAGGGGATGCAAACCCCAAAAAAATTTAATCTTAGGAGGAACATATGTTTATAACTGAAAAAGAAATCAAAATCGAAACTCCCTATGTGGAGCTAATAATCGAGGGCGACCCCAACGACGCATGGC
>JAAZFD010000077.1 GCA_012511925.1 Clostridiales bacterium | reverse complement strand
TAAACGACAGAATCCACCATTACCCTAACATAGCCATCACGCTTAATCTGCTCGAACAGCTTTGCATATTCGCCCTTTCTGCCACGAATAGCTGGAGCTAATATCTGAATTTTAGTGCCGTTTCCTAAGTTTAGCACCTGCTCTACAACCCTGTCTATGGGCTGCTTTTCGATTACCCTGCCGCAATGTGGGCAATGGGGCAAGCCTATTCTTGCGTATAAAAGCCTTAAATAGTCGTGAATCTCCGTAACCGTTCCCACAGTTGAGCGCGGGTTGTTTGAAGTGCTTTTCTGGTCTATCGAAATAGCAGGGGATAGCCCCTCAATATTATCCACATCGGGCTTAGACATCTGCCCCAAAAACATTCGTGCATAGGAAGACAAGGACTCCATGTAACGCCTTTGTCCCTCTGCATAGATAGTATCGAATGCCAATGATGATTTACCAGAGCCGGATAGCCCTGTAAATACAATAAGTTTATTTCTTGGCAAGGTGATGCTTATATCCTTCAGATTATGCTCCCTTGCACCTGTAATTCTTATATATTCGTTCATATCCTACTTTCGCTTTCGCTCGTATGCGTTTCGCTTGCTACCGGGTGTTCCCGGCTTTGGCTTTTTCTCCTCAACATCTTTTCCAATGAGCTTGAAAAGCTCGTTTCTTAGCTTTGCAGCTTGCTCAAATTCAAGCTCTGCTGCACACTTTTGCATCTCCTCACGCAAAACCTCAATTCTTTGTCTGCGCTCCTCATCGCTCATTCTATCCTTTGTAGAACGTGATTTTCCGCCTATCTCTATGACCTTGTGAACCTCTCTCTGAATAGTCATAGGCTTTGTGCCATGCAAGGTATTATACGCCATTTGAAAACTTCTACGGCGAGAGGTTTCGTCTATCGCCTGTTGCATTGAGTCGGTAATGCTGTCTGCGTACATAATAACTCTGCCGTCAGCATTTCGGGCAGCTCGTCCACTCGTTTGAATCAAAGAGGTTGCCGAGCGCAAAAAGCCAACCTTATCCGCATCAAGAATCGCTATAAGCCCCACTTCGGGTAGGTCTAAGCCCTCCCTTAACAGGTTGATTCCCACAAGCACATCAAACTCACCCAAGCGTAAATCCCTGATAATTTCCATGCGTTCAATCGTTTGGATTTCCGAATGCATATAGCGAACCCTAACCCCCATCGAAGCGAAATATTCAGTTAGGTTCTCCGCCATGCGCTTTGTAAGCGTTGTAACCAATGTTCGCAACCCATTGTTTGCGGTGATTCTAATCTCGCCCAACAGGTCATCTATTTGCCCCTCAACTGGTCGAACCTCAATTTCTGGGTCAAGCAACCAAGTGGGGCGAATAAGCTGCTCGGCAATTTCAAAATTCGAAGCCTCTTTTTCATAATTGGAAGGAGTAGCACTAACGTATAACATCTTATCCGTTTTCTTTAAG
Source organism: Clostridiales bacterium (assembly GCA_012511925.1). GTDB lineage: Bacteria > Bacillota > Clostridia > Christensenellales > CAG-138 > DUPG01. The sequence goes on along the minus strand of JAAZFD010000077.1, from coordinate 4,337 downwards.
AACTCATCGAACTTCAATGGTCGGTTGTCATAAGCCGCAGGCAGGCGGAAACCGTACTCCACAAGTGCCTTTTTTCTCGAAGCATCGCCAAGGTACATTCCCCTGATTTGAGGAATAGTTACGTGCGATTCGTCTATTATCATCAAAAAGTCATCTGGAAAATAGTCAATTAGCGTATATGGAGGATCGCCTGGCTTTCTGCCATCAAAATACCTTGAATAGTTCTCAATACCTTGACAGTAGCCAACCTCTCGCATCATTTCTAAGTCGTAGCGGCTGCGTTGTTCGATTCTTTGAGCCTCTATCAGTTTGCCTTCTTTTTTGAACTGCTCAACGGCAATTTTCATATCCGCTTCTATATCACAAAGTCCCTTAATCATCTTTTCATAGCCTGTAGCATAGTGCGAGGCAGGATAAATCATAATAAAGCCTAAATCGGTTATAACCTTGCCTGTTAGGGGGTCAACCATGCTTATTCTGTCTATCTCATCGCCAAAAAACTGAATTCTTATGGAGTTTTCAGAGCTTGAAATCGGGAAAATATCCAACACATCGCCACGAACCCGAAACGTTCCGCGCGTGAAATCCAAATCGCTGCGTTGGTATTGCAAATCAACCAATTTTCTTAGCACTTCATTTCTGTCAACCTCGGTACCTTGAATAAGAGAAAGGCTTATTCGTAAGTATTCCTCGGGGTCGCCAAGCGCATAGATGCACGAAACCGAAGCAACAATTATTACATCGCTTCTGTCGTTTAGCGCAGCGGTTGCGGCATGGCGAAGTTTGTCTATCTCATCATTGATTGTAGCAACCTTTTCGATATAGGTATCTGTCGTTGCAATATAGGCTTCCGGCTGATAATAATCGTAATACGAAACAAAGTACTCTACAATGCTATCGGGAAAAAACGCTTTGAGTTCAGAACAAAGCTGGGCGGCAAGCGTTTTATTGTGCGCAATTACAAGCGTTGGTTGTTGTAAACGCTCTATAACATTTGCCATAGTAAAGGTTTTGCCCGAACCCGTTACGCCAAGCAAAACTTGATTTTTTTTGCCCTGCATGTAGCCATTTACTAATTTTTCTATTGCCTGCGGCTGGTCGCCCGTAGGTGTAAAAGGCGATACTATCTTAAATTCGTTCATTTTTATCTCCATAAGTAATTGCAGAAGCTAACTTTCTACAATCCTACTAATAATAACAGAACATTCGTGCAATTGCAAGCAAGGAATTTTCAAACGACTACCGTTTTGCCTCGTTTGATGCTATAATAAGTTAAGACTTTTTAGGAGGTTGACCCCATGAAAAATAAAATGCAATCAAGATTAGATAACTGTTTAATGCAAATTAGGCAAAAGACCGAATTTATTCCCAAAATCGCACTCGTTTTAGGCTCTGGCTTAGGAGGTTTTGCGGATTCAATAGAAATCGAAACCACAATAAACTATAACGAAATTGAGGGCTTTCCCGTTTCAACAGTAGAGGGACATACTGGACGCTTTGTGTTAGGGTATATCAACGATATACCGCTAATTATTATGCAGGGCAGGGTGCATTACTACGAAGGCTACACTATGGAGGATGTAGTTTTGCCTATAAGGCTTATGCGCTTAATGGGAGCGGAGGTGCTTTTCGTAACAAATGCTTCAGGTGGAATTAACGAAAAGTTTTCAGCAGGCGACTTCATGTTGATAGACGACCATATCAGCCTTTTCGTGCCATCGCCTTTGATTGGGCCAAACTTAGACGAATTAGGCACTAGATTTCCCGATATGACACAGGCATACGACACAGAGCTAAAGCAAGCCATACTAAGTGCTTCAAAGCAGATGAATCAAGAAATCAAGCGTGGAATATACGTACAGCTTACAGGCCACTCATACGAAAGCCCTGCAGAGATTCGATTGCTAAAGGCTTTGGGCGCAGATGCAGTTGGAATGAGTACGGTTTGCGAAGTAATAACGGCAAGGCATTGTGGAATGCGAGTTTGCGGAATCAGCTGTGTTTCAAATGCTGCCGCAGGACTAAGCGACAGTTTGCTTTCACATGACGAGGTGCAATTAGCAATGAACACATCAGGCGAAAGATTGCAACGCCTACTTTGCCAAGCGATTGTAAACATCGGAGAAATTATAGAATAATACAGCCGAAAAAATTTGGAGGAACATTTGGAAAAGCTACTTTTTATCGTAAACCCCACAGCAGGAGCAGGAAAGGCAAAGAAAAGCGTTAAACTAATAGAAGAAAGAATGAAACGTGAGGATATAGAATATAAGATTATTTTCACAAATGCACCCAAGGAAGCAACTACAATTGCGCAAAACAGCATTGACGAGTATAGAATTATTGTTGCAGTTGGCGGTGATGGAACAGTAAACGAAGTAGCAAAAGGAATAATAAACAAGGGTAGGGGAGTTTTAGGTGTTTTGCCTTGCGGAACAGGAAACGACTACTCTAAGGCTTTGGGCATCCCACAAAAAGTAGAAGAAGCCTTAGACGTTATCCTCATGGGAAACACAAAGGTGGTCGATGTTGGCAAGATAAACGGTTACAACATATTCAATATTGCAAGCGTAGGCTTTGATACCGAAGTCGCAATGCGAACAAACAGGATTAAAAAAACAATCAAAAACAAATTTTCGTACTTATTTGGAACTCTGGTAACACTGTTTAGCTATAAAAAGCGCAAGTTCGATATAGTTATTGATGATGTGAGATACACAAGAAATCTGGTGCTCCTTGCAATGGGTAAGGGAAAATGCTATGGCGGAGGGCTTCAAATTCTTCCTATGGCAGAGTTAACAGACGGACAGCTTCACGTATGCCTTGTTAGAAACATAAGCAACTTAGGTATTTTGTTCCTGTTTCCGTCTATTTTTAAGGGCAAACACATAAGGTTCAAGAAGTATGTTGAGATTTTCTCCGCTAAGAAAATAGTAGTTGAAAACTCGGAAGAAATAAACCTAAACATAGACGGTGAAATCTTTCAAACAAAAGAAAATATCACAATAGAAATAGAAAAAGCAATATTAGAAGTTATCTCTAATCCAACTTAGCTTCTAAAAGGGTTGGTCAAAGCATTTCGGGCTTTGTAGTCCTTGTTTCTTTGCATATTCCTTCTCCTTTAAGCGTAAACACAAAAAAGCTAAACTTGAAGTTACAAATTTAGCTTTTAATAAAGGGTAAGTAATATTAGCTTATGTTCATTTTGGGCTTTATACCCCTTGTTTTGCTGATAATAAAGGTTAAAATACCAACAGCATCACCTGTATTCACCTTGCCATCATTATTGAAGTCTGCTAAGCTATCCTGCTGTGGGGTAAGGCTATTGCCCGTTATACCTTTAAGGATAAGCACAGCATCGCCTGTGTTGATAACGCCATCGCCGTTTACGTCGCCCACTTCAAGATAGTTTGCAGTAATTGTAATGTCCACAAAGACAGCCGAACCATCGTAATCCCAATCTACAAAAACAAACCTGTCAAGCGTAGGCGGCTCGGGGAACTCGGAAACTATTTTGCCATAATCAATTATACTTGTTGAAATCGTAGTGCCGTCAACTCCGCTTATGAACGTTACCGTAAATGTTTTAACCTCATACAATGCGGTAATGGTAATATCGCTTGTTACTGGGCTGTTATCGTAATCCCAACCTGTAAAATCATAGCCCTCATGCTCGGGTAATTGTGGGAATTCAACAATAACTTCGCCATGTTCGATTTTTGCGGTTGATATGGCAGATTCGGAAATACTATCCCAAAAAGTTACCGTATATATGTTTTTCGTGAAAGTACCTGTAACATTAACATCGTTTGCAGGCATTACCTCTGGTAAACCCTGCCAGCCCGAAAAAGTGTAGCCAACTTCAGAAGGCCCGTCTATGGGTGTAATCGTTTCGCCCTCTTCATACTCGAATTGTGCGTACTGCTCGCCATTCACATAATAAGTAAGTTTAGAAATCACAGGCGGAACTATCGTTGCGTAAAGCTCTACATCGTCAAGGCAAAGAGAGGATTGCGCATCATTGAAGTCATGTCGAAATACAATGTAAATCGTGTCGCCCTTGAAATCTGATAAATCAACCGTGTAGCGTAGGTAATCGCCAGTCGTTATTCTTGCTAACTTACCTTCCAAATGGTTGAGGCTATCTCCCACATAGACAGTAAATTGCTCGTAATGCCAAATGTAATCTGATGCCTTCGCCCTAAACGAAAGCGTCATATTCTGCATAATCCTTGGAATAGTGATTGCGGGGCTGTATAGCAGGTTTTCGTGAGGAACTTCACCTATGCCATCTACATAGGAATCCGAACGCATAAAGCCTTCTCCGCCATAAGCAT
>JAAZFD010000076.1 GCA_012511925.1 Clostridiales bacterium | reverse complement strand
ATGCAATATGAGTTTTAAGCGCCCTATTAGCTGGAGCCGTGTTCAAACAAACGCTATTCAAAGCCAAGGAGTCGCAATTTCTAATTGAGTTGCCACCCTACAGAGTGCCTACCACGAAGGCAACATTGCTCCATGTTTGGGAAAGGGTAGAACACTTTTTAGTAAAGGCAGGAACGATTCTTTTGATTATGAGCGTTGTACTGTGGTTCTTTTTGAACTTCAACTTCTCTCTACAAATGACTGCCGACCAATCAGAAAGCATAATAGGTGTACTTGGAAGTCTCATAGCCCCGATATTTACACTTACAGGATTTCCATATTGGCAGGCTGTAGTGGCACTTATAGTGGGACTTGTTGCGAAAGAAGCGGTTGTATCGTCTCTCGCTTTGTTCTATGGTTTTGCCGCAGAATCTGGCGGCGGTGCAGTATTGGATGTGCTTTCGAAGGACTTCACACCTGCTTCAGCATTTAGCTTTTTAGTTTTCGTGTTGCTATATGTTCCCTGCCTTGCGGCTGTTGCGAACATGAAGGCAGAGCTAAACAGCACCAAATATACGGTGTTTTCTGTGGCGTTTCAGTTCGTTTATGCGTATGTTGCCGCAACGATTGCTTTTGCGGTGTTTAATCTGTTTGCATAAAAAGGTTTTGTTTTGCCGTCGAAAAAGTTTTTGCGGGCGAACACACAGGTTCGCCCCTACTACCCATCATCAAAAAGATGTAATTTTGGCAAACTGGTAAAAGTGCGTTTCGCTAAAAATAATTAAAGCCGATACACGAACTCAGCAACCGTTTGGCACTATAAAAGGGCTTAACTGCCCCTTTTTATTACGCCGTCAATCATCTCAAACACCTCTTTCGGTGTTCGTGCAACTTCATACAGCTTCAAAATGCGTTCGGATGCGAAATTCTCACTCACGCACACTTCGAACATCTCAAACAGCTTATTGTAATAATCATTCGTGTTCAAAAATATTATCGGAATTGAAAAATAATCAAGCCGCTTTAATGAGATTACCTCTGCAATTTCCTCGAAGGTTCCAAAGCCGCCAGGGCAGATTACAAACACGTCTGCCATATCCTCCATAAGGATTTTGCGCTCGTGCATGGTTTTTGTAACGATTTTTTCGTTAATGTGCTTTGACGGAGTTGATGTTTCGTTCAGCTTTTCGGGCAAAATTCCTATGATGTAACCACCCTCACTTGCAGCGCCGTCTGCAACCGCACCCATCATGCCTATAGAGCCGGCACCGAAAACCAGAGTATGCTTGCTTTTGCCAATCAGCTTGCCAAGCTCATACCCAACCTCTTTGTAACTATTATCTATATGCTCTATCCCAGAGCCAAAAACACAAATATTCATAACACTCCTATGATATCACGAATTTAGGTTAAAATCAAAATATCGCTATATTAGATTATACATAAAAAAGCGGATTTTAATTCGCTTTTGCATATGATAAAATGGAATGTAGTGAAAAAGAAGAAAAAGGTGAAATTTGAATATTAAAAATAAGTTGAACTCCCTAAGCATAACGCCAAACAAGGCACTTGGACAGAATTTTTTAACCGATGAACAGGCAATCAAAAAAATAGTATCGGTTTCCGATGTAAGAGATTTTGGAGTTTTAGAAATCGGCCCAGGGCTTGGTGCATTAACAAGCGAGCTAATGAAGGTTTCAAAAAAGGTTGTTGCAGTAGAAATCGATGTAAAAATGATTGATGCACTAAATGATTTAAAGAATGAAAGCGAATTTGGTGAAAAACTTATACTCGTTCACGACGACATTCTTAAAACCGATTTTGCGTTCATCACAAAAGAACTTTCATTTGATTTTTCTCAGCAGTATAAGGTTGTGGGGAACTTGCCGTACTACATAACAACGCCTATCTGTGTGCGACTTATGAAACAGCACGAGCACATTTGCCAGCTAACGCTAATGATGCAACGAGAAGCGGCAACACGAATAACCGCCAAACCAAAAAGCGAGCAATACGGTCCATTAAGCATAGTTTCGCAGTACATTTATGACACTCAAAGCGCTTTAGAGCTGTCGCCGCAAGCATACTATCCCCAACCCGATGTTTTTTCTACGGTAATAACCATGAAAAAGCGTGATTACGATATAAAGAAAGCAAATATGCTGATTAAAATAACTAATATTTGTTTTGCGATGCGAAGAAAAACAATTCAAAACAATCTTTCAAACGGTTGTGGCAAAGAGAAATCACAAAAGCTACTTAGTGTGGCTAATATTCCGCCAAGCGCACGTGCTGAAGCCCTTGAATTAGAGGACTTCATTCGCCTTGTAGATGCAATAGCGGACATAGATTAGATTCCAAAAAAATAAACGAGCAAAAAACCCTAATAGGCCATTTGCTCGTTTTTATTGCTGTTTACCAACAGATTGATTCCCCATCTCCTGTTGATGCAAAAAAACTTTAGTTTACAGCATCTTTGAATGCCTTGCCAGCTTTGAACGCAGGGGCTTTGCAAGCAGCGATTTGAATCTTTTCACCGCTGGAAGGATTTACGCCTTCACGAGCTGCACGTTCACGAACCTCAAAAGTTCCAAAGCCAACTAGTTGAACCTTTTCTCCTGATTTAACAGTTGAGATAATAGCATCAAAAATACCGTTAACTGCTTTTTCGGCATCCTTCTTTGAAAGACCAGTATTTGCTGCAACTGCGGAGACCAATTCTGTTTTGTTCATAATACACCTCCATTGAATTTAGAAAGGCGAAGCCTTTGCTATAACGTGTTCATTTTACCAACAATTTTCACGAGATACAAGCACTTTTTTAGAAAAATAGCATTACTTTCTGATAAATTTCCGTAAAACCTTGAATTTTGTGTATGTTTTTCCTTTCGTAGCGAGTTCTATTCGTAAAATCCAGCTATTTTCTGTTTAAAACT